>CAZYHH010000025.1:0-17952 GCA_964647295.1 uncultured Pseudomonadales bacterium | reverse complement strand
TCACCCTTCAACAAGATCTCATAATCCTCTTCTGTATTCACTGCGGTGATCTTATTAACTAATATCGAAACGCGGCCTGCGTAATCAGTTTCGAGCAGCATTTCACCGCCTAATACATTTATCAACGTCCCGGTTATTCGGTCTCCATTTTTCATCAAAATATCATCTGCTCTGACACAGACCGAAAAGCCTAAAAAAAACCAATAGAAAATATGTTTTAAAGCAATTCGGGGCATCTCAACCTTCAGAACTGGAATCCGATTTCAACATATGGAGCTTAGCCTTACCGACTAGATGACTCGCAAAATGATGGGCCGTTCGGCCGCTTCGCACGCCACGAGCTAAGGCCCATCTAACCGCCTGTTTGTCTAAGTCTTGGTCAACAATCACCTCAACTTGATGTCGGATAGCCAATTTATTGATCCAGTGGTGCACGACATTTAGGTAATCATCTTGTCTGAAAGGGTAAAAACTAAGCCATAAACCAAAACGATCGGATAAAGAAATTTTTTCCTCGACCGCATCGCTCTCATGAAGCTGTCCGCTTACCATCCTTGCTTGCTGGTTATCGCTCATCTCTTCTGGCAAAAGATGTCTGCGGTTAGAAGTCGCGTATATCAACACATTTTCTGAAGATTTTACGATCGAACCGTCCAGGGCACTCTTCACTGTCTTATAAGAGGGGTCCGACGCTTCAAAAGAAAGATCATCACAGAGCAAAACAAACTTATAAGGCAAGGTGTTTAGCAAAGTCATAATGCGTGGCAAAGCAGATAAATCATCCTTGGATACCTGTAAGACTCTCAGTCCATCAGTATAAAACCGGTTCAGCAATGCGTGAATCAGCGACGATTTACCTGTACCCCTCGCTCCCCAAAGTAGCGCGTTATTACTCGGTAAATCAGCCAGAAATTGTTCCGTATTGGTCAACAAGGTCTCTTTTTGGTGATCTATATTTAGTAGATCCTCAAGATTAACTCCTTGCTCTCCAACATAAGGAACACAACCAGAGTGCCAGCGTCCCTCTTCCCAAATGCCCGCTGTCGTCTTGCTCCAATCTATCGGCTCATATACTCTCAAGATCGCGAGCAACTTACCGATAACCTGATTAATCAAGGACTCTCTTTTTTCATTCATCCCTAATCTCTTCGATCAAAAGCGACGACATTATCATTTTTTTTCTCATACACTCGGCCAACGCCACTCGAATCCGTCAAGCCCATGCTTCCTGGTCTAAATAACCGCAAATCATAAGATATTCCCACACCAGACTCTTCGAGATACAGGGTATGTCCTACCAATCGCCAATCACCAGTTGTTCTAACCGTTTCCCGGATCAGTTCATATCTTCCCTTATCCAGTGAACCGGAAAGACGTAAAATCTCCTCGTCATGACTCACCCAGGTACCGACTAATTGGAGCCTCCTCAACCAATCCCGTCTACGATTTCTCGAAGCACGAAGGTAAAGAATTACCAATCCAGAAACCAGTAACACTATGACCAAAGACATCATCTAATTCTTTCAAACAAACCGTTCAGCATAATTATCCTAATTATGCGTTGGCAGCCCAACCTATTTTTGCGCGAAATCATATCCAAGACCTATTTATCTCAACAATTTCCACATCCATCGAACTAGAAACGAATGTTTCGATTTGTGAAAAGTTCTTGTCGATAAGTGCACGCTCCAACGAACACGCGATAAACGCCCATTCTGAAAATTGATGCGAGTCTGCCGAGCCCATCTCGCACACCGATAACATCGGATTCTTTCCAAACCGGTCCCTCAACCCGCGCATTCTTCCTCGCTTTTCCTTCAAAGATTGACATCCAGGGAAGCGTAATCGAAATGCTAGCTTTCCGATGTGCATGAGAACATCCAACAATACTTCATGTACAAGACTATAGATGAAACCCGTCACAAACCATGTTTTACTTAGCTACTCCCAACCTGTAATTGGTACAGTTAATAGAAGTCGACAAAGAGTTCATATGAGTAAGACCAACGAGTCCGCCAGTCCAGTTCCAGCAGCCACTATCCTGTTGTTAAGACCCTCTAGTAAAAACCTAGAGGTATTCATGGTGGTAAGACACCACCAAATTGACTTCGCTTCCGGTGCTCTGGTTTTTCCCGGAGGAAAGGCCGATAGCCAAGATTTCGACGACGAATTGCTTCCACTGATTTCAGCGCCTAACCCGGATCCCGACATGCGTGGGGCAGAAGTCAGCGCTATCAGGGAAGCCTTTGAAGAGTGCGGAATTCTCTTGGCCTATGCTCAAGGGAGTGAAAGTATCATAGATGGGAAAAAGCTGGAGTCTATTCAACACTACCGGGAACCACTGAATTCAGGAGAGGTTCTGCTAAAAGACTTTCTGAAAAAAGAGAACCTAGTCCTAGCTTGTGATCAGTTAACGCGTTTTGCCCATTGGATTACCCCAGCAATGATGCCTAAGCGGTTCGACACGCACTTTTACTTGGCCTTAGCGCCACAAGACCATGTCGCAATCCATGACGGTTATGAGTCGGTTGACTCGGTCTGGATAGACCCCTCTCAGGCAGTAGCAGAAGCAGATGCTGGTAAAAGAACAATTATTTTTCCCACAAAACTTAATCTAGAAAAGTTATCGACGTGGACGACGCCCGAAGAGGCAATACAGGCCGCAAAAAAAACGGACATTGTTTCAGTTCTTCCATGGACCGAGAAGCGCGACGATGGCAATTATCTATGTATACCGATTGAAGCCGGGTATGCAGTCAGTGAAGAAAAGATGCCCGATAGAGGCATGCCTTAACCATTGCATCAATATGTTGACAACGAATGAAAGCAGCGCGATCAAAGAATTTCAAACCTAACGATCTTGTTGTTAACCGAATCACTATGGAGTTTTAAATGACGGATGATGTAATCCTTTACAAAATTGAAGATCACGTAGCCACCATCACTTTTAATCGACCAGAAAATCAAAACACGATTTCGGGTCCTATGCTAGCCAAGCTCTCCGAGTTGCTCATTGAATCTGATGCAAATGAAGAAGTCAGGGCGATCATTATCACTGGGACCGGTAAGTTTTTTTGCGCAGGGCTAGATCTAAGAGGCAGCGACATCACCGAAAATCTAACAAAACAAGAAAAGAAACCAGCAAACATTGACCTTAGAAACACACCTCCGACTGTCTTGCATAATCTCGACACGCCGACCATTGCTGCAATTAACGGATCAGCCGCAGGCTACGGAATGGACTTAGCACTTGGGTGTGATATTAGAATCATGACCGATGGAGCAAAACTGGCTGCCGCGTTCACCTCAAGAGGTGTGGTCCCTGAGTCTGGCGGCACCTGGATTCTGCCTCGGTTGATCGGTTGGTCAAAGGCTTCGGAGATCATATTTACTGGGAAAACGCTAACCGCTCAAGAAAGCGAAGAAATGGGTCTGATATCGAAAGTGGTCAACAACAATGAGATTTATGAGGAAGCAGCGGTACTCGCGAGCAAAATTGCGAGAAATGCTCCCCTAGCAGTTCAAGCGTCAAAACGAATGATGCGAATGGGTTTAAATGAAAATTTCGATGATCACGTGCATCACGTTTTTCTGCAACTGCTCCCTCTATTTCAGTCCGATGATTTCAAAGAAGGAATGGCTTCGTTCATGGAAAAACGTGATCCAGATTTCAAGGGTCGTTAAACTAACTAGCTAGGATAAGAGTTATAGGGGATAAGAAATGGCAGACGCATACATAATAGACGCAGCGAGAACCCCTCGAGGCATAGGGAAATTGGGCAAAGGGGCACTTGCTGAATTCCATCCTGGAAGGCTCTTAGCAAAAGTGCTGGAAGCTGTTGAACAGCGAAATTCTATTAATACTGAAGAAATCGACGACGTCGTTATCGGTTGCAGCTCACAGGTTGGAAAACAAGGGTCATGCGTCGGCCGGATGGCCGCGTTAGATGCCGGTTGGAGCACGAAGGCTTCGGCCGTCACGCTAGATCGATTTTGTGGCTCCGGTATAACCTCAGTTAATTTAGCAGCCGCTAACATCATGAGTGGTATGGATGATCTTTGTGTCGCCGGTGGCGTGGAAATGATGTCTTATACCGCCACGCTGATGCCTGAAAACGAAAATCGGACCGTGGATGGAGGCAACCTACACCTACGCAATGTTCACCCCCAACCCCACCAAGGAGTGTGTGCCGATATGATCGCTACATTGGAGGGGTTTTCTAGAGAAGACGTGGACCGTTTAGCTGTCGAGAGCCAAAATCGAGCGCAACATGCGATTGAAAATAATCACTTCGACAAAAGTTTAGTACCCGTTTACGACGATGAAGGGCGCCTAATCCTGGGTAGAGAAGAATTCCCTAGGCCCGGGACAACAATGGAAACTTTGTCGGAACTACCACCGGTATTTTCCAATTTTATGGATATGCCGATTGATACGACTGGCGAAACTTTCGATGCGCTGGTTAAGCGAAAATATCCAGAGTTGAAAATCAATCACGTACATCACGCCGGCAACAGTTCTGGCGTAGTTGACGGCGCGGCGGCGCTAGTGCTAAGCAGCAAGGATTATGCTGACCAGGCAGGATGGACACCAAGAGCGCGAATTAAAGCGATGGCTACCGTAGGAGGAGACCCAACGTTAATGCTCAACGAACCGGTTCCAGCCGCACAAAAAGTCTTGTCCCGGGCAGGAATGACAGCCGACGACATCGATTTATTTGAAGTTAATGAAGCCTTTTCGGTGGTTGCAGCAAAATTCATCAGAGACTTAGAATTAGACCCGGAAAAGGTCAATGTCAATGGTGGTGCAATGGCCCTAGGGCACCCTATCGCGGCCACGGGCTCTATTTTGATTGGCACTGTTTTAGATGAACTGGAAAGGCGAGACCTAACAACAGGATTGGTTACCATGTGCACGGGCGGTGGTATGGCTCCAGCAATTATCATTGAACGGATTTAGCACCTTTAAAATTCAGCTATTTCGGGCGGCATTAAGTTTTTTTTGGTTAGTCATCGCTTTAGCTTGTCAGGATCGAGAGGCGGCTGATAGACAAGCGGCAATCGATGTTTTTTTCGCCTGGTCAGCAGAATCAGCACCCTCGGATCCGGAATCGTGTCATGCTTATGGGCTGATTAAGCATCCCGAGACTTCCTGCCTTGAGATGCTTGAACACGCCAAAAAAATCCTACCTAGCCAACGCGAAGTTACTTCTTCAAGAACACTGGCGTGTTTTGACTCAATTTGTGGAGATTTCATAGAGCTAGAGGTAGTAGGGGAAGACCTCGGCGGACGCGAAGTTAAAGAGATCGTAGTACTTAAAAAAGACAACAATGTGTTCAAGGTTTACTGGTATCGCACCAACAGTCTGGTAACAACAATTGAAAACCGCTCAAACTCTCAGTCAGAACCAATTGCTGATGCCAAATATCTAAAAAAACAAAAAGAGCTGAATTCCGCCTACGCTTACCTTACCAACAAAATTCCTGAAATTTATCAGTTCCCTAGCTGTTTAGACGTCAGAATAACCAGTTCAAATCTTTTAGGAGAGTTACTCCCTCTCGAGAAAGTCACACTTTTAGACTTTAGCTCCAGAGCCACCAAATGTGATGGAGATTTATGTGTCGGATTAGTTGGAAAAAAAATTGCGGCGGTATGCCAGGAAATTAACTGATGACAAGAACAGAAATCGAAGAATTTAGAGAAGAAACTCGAAGCTGGTTAAAAGAAAACTGTCCCGAAGGTGCAAGGGGGCCAGGACAAATTGCATGGGGCAGTTCGAAGGTCATCTTAGAAAAGGATGTTTCTTTGTGGCTCGAGCGCATGTCCGAAAAGGGCTGGACCGTGCCAACTTGGCCCAAAGAATATGGTGGAGCCGATTTACAAATTGACTTCTACCCGGCCCTGATCCAAGAGCTCACGGCGATTGGGGCCAGGACACCTCTAACCGGTCGCGGGGTGAATTACATAGGCCCAACGATCCTCGAACTGGGGTCAGAAGAACAAAAACAAAAATGGTTACCAGGCATCGCTAGAGGTGAGGGCGGTTGGGCCATGGGGTACTCAGAACCTGGTGCGGGCTCTGATCTGGCAAGCCTAACCACTAAAGCGGAACTCGTCGGAGACGAATACCGCATCAACGGGAGAAAAACGTGGACCTCAGATGCAGTGGACTGCGACTACATCTTTGTATTGGCTCGAACGGATGACGATAAGCCCAAACACCTTGGGATCAGTCTAATCTTGGTCGACATGAATCAAGAAGGTGTCGAAGTAAACCCTATACGATTATTGTCCGGAGCATCCCCCTTTAACGAGACTATTTTTAATGACGCACGCGCAAGCTCTTTAGATGTGATCGGCGGAATAAACCAAGGATGGAGCGCGGGTAAACGACTATTGCAATTTGAACGATCAACGCATGCTGGAATCAACACATCGGGCTCCCAGGGTGGAAGAAGTTCTAGAGATGATACGGTAGATCTTGTGAAAAAATATTGCACTGTATCCAATCAAAAAATAATCGACGACCCTATCAGGAGTAGACTAATTAAGTTCGATCTACAAAAAACCGCCCAGGCACTAACGCAAAAAAGGACGATAGAAGAAACCAAAGCTAGGGCACCGGGTTTCGCTTCCTCGGCCGTCAAACTGAGCAATGCACTCGTAGAGCAAGAGCGTGATGAGTTGCTTATCCAGGCCATGGGTAGCTTAGGTATCGGCTGGTCGAATAACGGGTTTTCCAATCAGGAGACCGAGCTCACCCGATCCTGGCTACGACAAAAATCGCTTACCATCGCTGGTGGAACCAAAGAGGTTCAACTCAACATCATCGCAAAACGTGTTCTGGGCCTACCAGACTAAATTGATTTTGTTAACTTACTCGCTTTATGGTTGAAGACGAAGTATCGACCATTCTTCCTCAGCATAGTTATAGCGAAACCGATCATGAAGGCGAGCCTCTCTGCCCTGCCAAAACTCGTATTGTTCAGGCATTAATCGATAACCTCCCCACCGCATGGGCCTCTCTAATCCCCCTTCGCTCGCGACAGCGATATCATACCGATTCTCAAGAGCTGGGCGGCTCTCGATGGGCTGACTCTGTTCAGAAGCAATAGTTGCTGCCTGGCTTTCCAGTGGCCTGGCATCAAAATAGGAAGCTGACTCTTCGTCACTGGTTTTGTTTACCTTTCCAGAAATTCTGACCTGCCGATCCAGCTCCTTCCAATAAAAGAGAACCTCACAACAATTGTTAGCTGCCAATTGCAAACCCTTTGTACTTTCGTAATCGGTATACCAGCAAAATCCTGACTCATCAAAATGTTTAAGGAGAACTATTCGGACAGTTGGCTTACCTTCCTGACTCGAAGTAGCGAGCGCCATCGCCGAAACATCAACCAAGCCCGCGTTTTCTGCCTCTGCAAACCATCGAGAAAATTGAACTAATGGTGAAGCATCCAAATCACTTCGACTTAGTCTTCCAAAAGAATAGTCTCTACGTAATTTTGTCTTGTCCGCCAACTGGATTCCCATTAACAATTTGCGAGAGGCAACACTATACAAGCTTGCCTTGATAACTCCAGACACCCGTAAAACGTGCGCCATAGAAGAAAAGTGCAAGTGAAACAAACATTGCAGGTACTAATGCATTAGCCGTTCCATAATTCTCTGTCAACCACCCAAGCAAAATCGCCCCGATTGGAGCGCTACCCAACATACCTACGCTGAAAGCCGACATAATCCGTCCACGGTAAGCCTCTTCAGCCGATTCCTGGACGACAGCACGCGCTAAGTTGGTCGTGACCCCCATGTTCAACCCCCATCCAATGGTAGCCAATACCAATAACCACCACGCGGGTTCTAGCCAAAGCAAGAATAAAACGACTATGCGAGATAGCTGCATGACTAAAAATAACCTCCCAGGAAACCTAAGCGGCATAAATTTCAACAAAAGCGCATTAGAAAACGCAGCGCCCGCGAAAAAAACCGACATCAAGATCGCCAGTGTGAACGCGTTACCCTCATAAACACGTTTAATAATAAACGGGTAGACGGTCATAAACGCTCCGGCATTGAATATGCTGGACACAAAGTTAATGGAGAGCACATTTAAAATCACCTTGTCCCGATAGGTCGCAACGAGCCCTGCCCATATTTCCTGGGCAGCCGATGAGTTTTGTTTTATTTCTGGCGACCTTAGCTTGGCAATCCTAAACATCAATGCACCGGCTAGCCACAGACTCGCTGCTTGAAACATCAGGACTGGAGACACACCTATAATCTCCATCTGACCCGCGATAATCAATCCGACAATTTGCACAATAAACCCGATAGCAGAGGCAGCAGTGACGGCTTCTTGAACTTGGCTTCCACTCACGCGATTCAATAGCGCTTGCTGTGCAGGCATGGAATAAGAAGACACCACGCCCATACCCAGACCAAACAGTGTCACCGTTAATACGCTGAGTGACCCAGATTGTTCAACATATACTAGATAAAGCGGGAAAACAGGAGCGACCAAATAAACCTTAATTAACAGCAACCTTGCATCTACGCGGTCTGCGCTCGCGCCGCCTATCAACATCACCAGGATTCCGGGGATCCCGATCAGGGCCTGAATAAACCCAACCTGATCAGCAGGCAGCAAAAGAATGCCAATCAAGATCCAACTGACCAGCAGTTGCTGCATCGCCAGAGCCATACCAGAAAACCCGGTTGTACCAAGATAGGATCTAAATTCAGAGCTCTGCCAAATAGACTTGCTCGGTTGCATCCCCCCTCCTCACCATTGTCACATTCGTGTCGGCAAGAACCTCACACAATCCAATTAATTTATGACATTCTCATCTTATTTCTAGCAGTTCGACCTCAAAAACAAGAGTCGCGTTGGGCGGGACCACTCTACCCGCCCCTCGTTTTCCATAAGCAAGGTTGGGTGGGATCACTAAACGCCATTTAGACCCCACGTTCATCAATTGAAGGGCCTCGGTCCAACCTCGGATCACCCCATTAACAGGGAAAGTAGCGGGTACCCCTCGATCTACTGAGCTATCAAAAACCGATCCATCCAAAAAGGTACCATGGTAATGTGTGACAACAGTATCGGTAATCGAAGGTTTTGCGCCTGAGCCTTCTTTTAATACTTGATATCTCAATCCGGAGGGCAAGGTATTGATTCCACCTGCGTTTTCAATCTCATCTATAGTTAAGCCCGGAGCAGCGGCTAGCCCCGAAAAAGCACCAAACAACCCAAAAAAGAACAACCCAAAAAAACCAATTAAATTCCTCACTAGCAAAGTCCTTCATAAAATTGCAGCCGAAGGCTATCTCGCATCTCATTCCTCTAAAGACAATGAACCATCTTCAATACAAACAAAAAAAGCGAGACAACGTTAGAAGGCCAATCTATGCGAAAACAAAGGAAATAACTAGTGCCTAACCCCAGTTAAGCCACTACAATCTGTCTCTGGTATATCTGAATCAAAAAACGGGCAGGTCACGAGTTTTATGCTCACGCTTAAGCATCAATCCAAAACACCAAGACTCCTGATACTTTTACTTTTGCTTGGACCAAGCAGCTCATTAATAGGCGAGTCCTTTGACCTCTTGCCGCCAGAAATTTCCCAGTCACCTCAAACGTTACAACCCTTGGAAATCCACAACAGCACTAACCTAACCATCGTAGAACAGCTACGACATAATCACTACGTAAAAAAAGAACTGAACGACACCACCTCTGGCCAAATTTTTGAAAAATTTATTGAAAGCCTGGATCGTGGAAGAGCCTATTTCACAACAAAAGATCTGGAAGAATTCGAATCTTATCGGTACGAACTGGACGACCTTCTAAAACGAGGTGACCTAGGGCCAGCCTTTGAAATTTTCAATCGCTATCAAACCAGCGTAGTCAATCGACTTGGTTTCCTGATCAAGAAGGTGGAAAACGATATCGAGCAGATAGACTTTAACTTGGCCGATGAGATACAAATCGATCGGAAAGATTCACCATGGCCAGCAAACGACCAAGAACGAGATGAAGTCTGGGAAAAAAGATTAAAAGCCGCAGTCCTGAGCCTCAAATTGAATGATAAAAGCAACGAAGAAATCAGCGAACAGCTTCTCAAGCGCTACAAAAATCAATTGAAACAAACTCTGCAAACCAAAAGTGAAGACGCATTTCAGGTTTATATGAACTCCTTCACCAAAACCTATGACCCTCACACTACCTATTTTTCTCCACGCACATCGGAAAATTTCAACATCAACATGTCTCTTTCCCTGGAAGGTATCGGCGCGGTACTCAAAACTGAGGAAGATCACACTGCCGTTGTGCGTTTAGTACCAGCAGGTCCAGCAGATAAAGAAGGAACTTTAGAACCAACAGACAAAATAATTGGGGTAGGCCAAGGTAAATCTGGCCCTTTTATCGATATCGTCGGATGGAGGCTTGATGATGTTGTCGAACTAATTAGGGGGCCAAAAGACTCAACCGTCAGGTTAGAAATTATTCACGCCGAATCGGATGTAGAAATCACCAAGATTATTTCTATAGTAAGAAATACCGTTCGTCTCGAAGAACAGGCAGCAAGAGCAAAAATCCTGGAACTTGAAAATGAACAGGGCTCTCGTCTCATAGGTATCCTAGACATACCAACTTTTTACATCGATTTCCAAGGCAAACAATCGGGAGATCGCAACTACAAAAGTACTACCCGGGATGTCAAAAAACTCATCGAACGGCTCAAGAAAAAACAGGTTGAAGCGATAATAGTCGATTTAAGAGGGAATGGTGGCGGATCACTCGAAGAAGCTAAATCGCTCACTGGCCTCTTTATCGATCAGGGACCGATGGTTCAGGTAAAATCAGCGCGGCGACGGACCTCTGTACTCGGCGACCAAGATGACCAAGTTTATTGGGACGGGCCACTCGTAGTCATGGTAAATCGACTATCAGCATCAGCGTCGGAGATTTTTGCGGGTGCAATGCAGGACTATGGCAGAGCCATAATCGTAGGAAACCAAACCTTCGGCAAAGGCACCGTTCAAACTTTGATTCCTTTAAACCGAGGACAGTTAAAATTAACGGCAGCCAAGTTTTATCGAATCTCTGGAGAGAGCACACAGCATCAGGGAGTGATTCCAGACATACATTTTCCCGAGCTGTACGATAGCTCAAAGATTGGTGAAAGCTCGCACGATGACGCAATGCCCTGGGACACTATAAGACCCGCAAACTATGAGGTTTATTCAGACATGGGGCCCCATCTCAATAGTATGCGAGACGCTCACAAGTCTCGTACTGCAGACAATGCAGAATTCAGCTACTTTAAAGCGATCGCGAGCAGAAATAAGGCCTTTGCTGAGCGGACTCACATTTCTCTAAACGAAAAAATACGGATTAAAGAAAAGAAGGAAGACGATAGTTGGCGCCTGAATCTAGAAAACCAACTCCGTCTCGCAAAAGGTAAAACGCTAGCCAAAGACCTAGACCACCTTGATGAACTCGAAAAAGAAGAATCAGAAAAGGATAAGGATCAAATCGCTACAGAAGCTGAAACCTCCTCTTTAGAATCACAAGAAGAAATTAAAGCCATCGAAGACGATGCACTGATCGAAGAAGCTGGCTTCATCGCACTGGATCTTATCGGACTTAACAAGTCGCTCGCCAGCACTAACTAACCGTTAAAACCGTTTCAAAATTCCTTTGAAATCTGGCTCAATTGGCTAACTCTTTGCTTTTATATGGGATGACAAATTGGATACCCTTCCTGAGCTGCCCAACTTACACGCTACACTTATCTTAGCCTTAACAGGAATCACACTTTACTTATTTACCAAGGAAAACTTAAAACTCGAAATCACTTCGCTTGGACTGTTAGTGATACTGGCGGTCGGCTTCTCAATTTTCCCTATAAATAACTTCAACCCTATGTCGCTATTTTATGGCTTTGCCCATGAAGCCTTGATCGCGGTATGCGCTCTGATGGTGCTCGGCCAAGGACTTGTTCGAACCGGAGCACTCGTACCACTAGGCAATCTGCTAGGCCAGCTATGGAAAAAAAGCCCATCTCTGGCATTTCTCATGACACTGTTCGTTGGCGCTGGACTCTCTGCTTTTGTTAATAATACCCCAGTTGTCGTCTTACTCTTGCCGATACTGATCGGTGTGTGCATGAAAAACAACAGCTCTCCCGCCGCTGTCTTGATGCCGATGGGTTTTGCCACCCTGGTCGGTGGAATGGCAACCAGTATTGGTACGTCGACTAACTTATTAGTAGTTAATCTGTCAGCCGAATTGGGGGGACCCCAATTTGGTATGTTTGATTTCGCGCTACCCGCAATAATCGCGGGCGGTATCGCAACGATCTACCTATGGCTTATTGCGCCGATGCTACTCCCCGAAAGAAAGAACAACCTAAGAGACGGATCGCCGAGACTATTTGACGGGTTACTCTCTTTTGAACCCGGTAGTTCATTTATCGGCAAAACATTGGTAGAAGCCAATGAAGCCACATCTAACAAACTGCAAATCATCCGTATCCGCAGAGGCGATAACTATCTTGTTCCACTGCCTGATATCGTCATACAGGAAGGAGATAGGTTCAGAGTCAAGGACGCTCCTGCAAACCTCAAGTTTTTTGAAGAGACTCTAGAAGCTACCTTAAACACAGATAGCGACTCTGATTTCAAAAACGAAGCCACGCCCTCAGAAGAAATTCTAGCTGAAATCGCAATCGCTCAAGGCTCTACTCTAGACCAAATTAGTCTCGCCAGGGCCAGATTTACTGAAGATCACCAAGTCACAGTTCTGGCGCTCCATCGAGCTGGAAAGGAGATTTGGCAAAAAGGGGCAGAAATTGAAGATATCGAACTAGCAATTGGCGATATTTTACTAATTCAGGGGGAGCATCATCTTGTAGCGGCGCTCAAGCAGTCGACCGAATTTCTGGTACTCGATTCAACAACCGATCTACCCCAAACTAACAAGGCAAACACTGCGCTGGCGATAGTGCTATTGGTGATCGGTTTTGCCGCATTGGGGATTCTACCCATCGCGGTAAGCGCAATCGCCGGAGTTGCGGTCTTATTGCTGACGCGCTGTATCAGAATCGGCGCCGCGATTAACGCAATCAGTCCCTCCATTTATTTCGTGGTTTCCGCGAGTTTAGCGCTAGGCTTGGCATTACAAGAAACAGGAGCAACGGAATTTTTGACTGAGATGTTTCTTTATCTAACCAGCGGAAGAAGCCCAGTATTTATACTATCAGCGTTGATGCTCCTCCTGGCGATACTTACCAATGTGGTATCCAATAATGCTGCTGCTGTCATCGGAACACCTATTGGACTAGGAATCGCACAACAATTAGGGCTTCCAGCCGAACCTTTTGTCTTAGCCGTGCTATTTGGGGCGAATATGAGCTACGCAACTCCGATGGCATATAAAACGAATTTACTGGTCATGAGCGCCGGAAATTATACCTTTCGAGAATTTGTTAAAGTCGGCGTACCACTCACAATATTAATGTGGCTAGTATTAACCTGGTTATTGTCTTGGTTTTATTTCTAGTGAAGTTTAAATACTGGGCTCTCTTATTTATATTCGTTTTTACTCCTATAACAGCCATCTGCAGCCCACCCAACATCCTGCTTTTGGTAGCCGAAGACTTGAGTCCCAGAATAGAACCCTATGGAGACGAAATCGCACAAACTCCAAATCTTTCGAATCTGGCAAGACAAAGCACCCTATTCACTAATGCCTTTACCACAGCAGGCGTCTGCGCCCCCAGTCGCGCAGCGTTAATCACAGGACAACATCAAATCAGCTTCGGTGGGCAACACATGCGCACGTCAACCAGCCCCCTTGGAAAATATTTTGCGCTGCCAGCTGAACACGTCAAAGGGTTTCCCGAACTTTTGAGAGAAGAAGGCTATTTCACCTTCACCGACAGCAAACTAGACTACCAATTCAGTGGTATTCGATCAGGCAGCGGACCTTTTTCCTTATGGGACATCGAAAATGCAGAAGATACAGGCTGGCGAGAAAGACAACCTCAGCAACCATTCTTCGGTCTAATTAATTTTTTCGAAACGCATGAGAGCGGCGTAATGCGTCCCTCAGGCCTTCCTTATAGCGCCACACACTTAGCAACTCAGTTAGCTCGGCTAAAACTGGTCGCTCCTGAAGTAACTGATCCAGGAAGCGTGATCTTACCTCCCTACTACCCCGATATCGATAGCGTCAGATCAGACCTGGCTCGACACTACGACAACATCGCACTCATGGACGCTAGGGTTGGCAATATCCTGTCCGCCTTGGAAGAAGATGGCCTATTAGAAAATACTGTAATCATCTGGACGGCGGACCACGGGGACGGACTACCCAGGGCGAAACGAGAATTGTTCGATAGTGGCATTAGGATACCTTTTCTAATGCGACTACCGTGCAAAGGTATTCGCGATTGCGTCAGCAAGAACGATGATCGTATGGTTTCTTTCGTGGACATTGCGCCCACCTTGCTGTCTCTAGCACAAGCTCCGATTCCAGGGTGGTTACACGGTGTCAACTTCCTTCAATCGGCTCGCGAATACGTCTTCGCCTCAAGAGATCGAATCGATGAAGTAGAAGATCGTCAGCGGGCAGTAAGAAATAAGCGATTCAAATTCATTCGTAGCTGGAGGCCAGAAGTTCCAGGAGGCCACGAGCTTGCCTACCGAGATAATATCGACATGGTTAGAGACTGGCGAAAACTTTATCAAGAAAAACAATTAAACCAGGTCCAGTCCAATTGGTTTGAGGCTCCCGGGGCTAAACAGCTCTACGACTTAGCCAAGGACCCCTTTGAGACGATCAATCTTATCAACGACGCAAATTACTCAGCAATAACCGATGAGATGGAACAGGCTCTATCAAACTTCCTGGAGAGAGTCGGAGACACGTCCCTCATTTCGGAAGAACAAATGAGGGAGAATTTTTTGTGCGAGAACGAAGTTTGTAAAACGCCAAATCCTCAAATCCAATGGAAAAATGGTAAAGCACATTTAAGCAGCGAAATGGGGGCGAGCGTCGGTTACCAAATCCAAAACTCGGAACACTGGGCCCTCTATCAGACACCTATCGAATTGCCAAATTTTAAGTACAAAGCAATTCGCTATGGCTTTGAAGAAAGCGAAACGCTTTTAGCTCGAAGGCCTAGTCCAAACGATTAATCTCTGGCGCTTCGCCAGTACTACCCTTAGTAACGCCCGTTACCTTTGAATTTCTTCCGGATGTCTTAGGGAATTTTTTAGAAAGCTCTGGACCCGCGGCCGTCAGTCCTCCATCAACCACTATTGATTCACCCGTGATAAATCTGGACTCATCCGCTGCTAGGAACAAGGCCGTTGCAGCAATATGTTCTGAGTCACCGTATTCCGGCCAGGGCTGGGACTTGGAAAAGTTCTCGCGAGTCTGTTCTGGTCGTCCTCCATCCGCAAGTGGCGTCGCGATAAATCCTGGGCATATTGCGTTAACCCGAATTTTGTCGAGTGCGAGCTCAACGGCAGAGGCCTTTGTCAGACTCACCACAGCGGCCTTACCAGCAGAATATACTAGCGGGCCGCCGTCACCGCTTAACGCCGCAATAGAAGCCGTATTAATGATCGACCCACCGGTGCCTTGTTTTTGCATTAATTTCGCCGCGTGTTTTATACCCAAAAATACACCCTTGGCGATGACATCCATCGTGTAGTCCCATGATTCAACGGTGGTCTCTGTCAATGGACCCACCGCCCCGCCTACTCCGGCATTATTGAACGCTACGTCTAAATGCCCAAACCGAGCAATCGCAAATTCAAACATACTTACGATATCACGCTCGACGGACACGTCGGTTTTAATAAATGCCACGCGATCACGACCAAACTCGTTTGCCTTTTCTAACGTTTGATTTCCAGTCTCTTCATTAAAATCGGCTATTAATACGCTAGCACCCTCTCGCAAAAAACTATATACCGATGCTTCTCCCATGCCGCTCGCACCACCCGTGATGACGGCCACTTTATCTTTTAATCGCATGAGCTCCCTTTAAAGATGTATTTGATTGGAGCGACTCTTTCACAGTTTCCACTGCCTGACAATAACCGATGAATAAACCTAACGATTTGTGCACATCGCTTGACCTTCTAATTCTTTTGATTCACTAGCCAATTATTTCCTTTTTCTTTAATCTCTCTCGTGAAGGCGGGGTGAAAGAATTCCGGCTCATGATCAACATCCAATCGTGGATTGAGGAAGAATCGCAAATGATTGACTTGTATTACTGGCCGACTCCTAACGGGTGGAAAGTGTCCATCATGCTAGAAGAGTGTGGGCTAGACTATAATCTCCTACCCGTGGATATCGGGGGCGGCGACCAATTTACGGCCGACTTCCTAAGAATTAGCCCTAATAACCGTATGCCCGCAATAGTCGATCACGACCCCATCGGCGGTGGAGCGGCAATATCGATCTTTGAATCGGGTGCTATATTAGAATATCTCGCTGAAAAAACAGGGCAATTTCTTCCCACAGATCCCGAAGGAAAGTATAAAACGCTACAATGGGTCCACTGGCAAATGGCAAACCTTGGTCCAATGATGGGCAACGCAAACCATTTCAAAAACTATGGGAAAAATATTGCGAGCGATCCAGCACAATTGGAATATGGCACCAAACGCTTTGTTGGTGAAGTAGATCGGCTATCCGGGGTAATGGACGCCCAGCTCTCCGTAAATCCATTTTTGGCAGGACAGGCCTATTCAATCGCCGATATGGTTACCTGGCCCTGGGCATTTCTGATCGGTCGTTTGATTGATGAAAGTATGTGGGAAACCTTCCCCAACCTAAAGCGTTGGGTAGATGAAGTACACCAGCGACCCGCGGTCTTAAAGGGACGAAAAATAGGAGAAGAGCTAGGCAAACGAGAACTTTCAGAAGAAGAGGAAAAGACACGACGGGAACTTCTGTTTAATCAAACAAACGAAAAAGTAAGAGAGGCTAGAGAGGAAGCCGCCAGATCCGCATAAGCTCAAATAGTATGTATCACATGACTCCTGAAATAGATTTTTGATCGACAACGGTTTTTGAGTATGGCTAAGCCTCCAAAAAATCACCCATGGAAACTCGGCCTCTCCGGACCGGTTTCGTACAACCGAAACTCCCCAAGCAAGTGGAGGGGTTTTTACAGGCCACCGGAAAATGACAGTCCGGTTCGTTCGTTGTCTGTTACAGAAATTGAGGAGCTCGGCCTCGATCTCAAGATACCAATAGATGACATAAATGAAGCTAGAAAAATGTGCCAGCAACTGCATCCCGATCGCGGAGGCGACCCGGTGGAGTTCCAATACTGGAAGGAAAAGCTAGACCGCCTTAAGCGACGAGTGAGAAAACGCTAAACCTCCGTGGCGTTCTACACCCGATTCATATAAACGATAACACCGCACAATCTCACCATGCACAAACTCAACTTAATCCATCTCAGTTTTCTTATAATTTTTGCTAGCTCAAACGTAACCGGCAGGCCCTTTTCTGCTGCCGGTGACAGTGCTAGTCAATATGCTCAGCCAAGCTACCAGGCTACGCACAGTTGCAAATCGCTCGTCGAACGCAGTGATTACCAATTCACCATTGTCGATGCGAAACTGATAGAAGCTAAAAATGACGTTCCAGCTCACTGTCGCATAGATGGGCTCATCCCTACCGAGATACGGTTTGAACTAAACTTGCCACTCAACTGGAACGGCCGAATCTACATGTACGGAAATGGTGGGCTAGCAGGGACCCCCGCAGTCGACCGAGGAAAACAATATGCGCGCGACCAGGCCTTAAAAAGAGCCTTCGCAACGGCCTATACCGACACGGGTCACGACAAAAGAGTCACACCTGGAGGAACCTTTGCACACAACAACTTCCATAAACTTGTCGATTACGGATTCCG
>CAZYHH010000024.1:0-18011 GCA_964647295.1 uncultured Pseudomonadales bacterium | reverse complement strand
TGGGCGGGTTATTGTCGGGTCTCACCGCCTAGTCTCTACACCTTCCAGAGTATCAAAACCCCCTCTGGCTTGGCTCGGTATTGTCTCAAAAGAGAGTTCTACCGAATTCACCCAATACGGCCAATTTTCTCTATATTAGTATACACTAATTAATTACGTGTTTCAGTAGTTTTCGAATTAAAATTATAATAATATAAAACCTTATCTATCCTACTTTGGTGGGTAATCAAAGGCCAAGCCTGAGATACCCAGTGCATGTCTTCCCCAAATTGGGCATCCCCAAAAGAAATATTTCGTACAAGCTCTCTCTTATAAACCATTGTGTGAGCAGGCTTGCCCGTCCAAAACCCTTCCGTGTTAGTATCACAATATTCGTACTCAGTCCCGTATTTACAATGCTTTCCCGTGCCTCCGTCTATCGTGCATATAGTATCATAAACTACGCAATCTGTTTCAGGATTTTGGTTTAAACAATCTATAATGCTTTTTACGTAGTCTCCAGTTACGGTGTCGTCATCATCAATAAAAGTTATGTAATCCCCCTTCGCTAAAGATAAAACCCCGTCTCTTTTTTGCCCGACGCTTCTTTTTTTATTATCGTAAAAAACTAATATCTCGATCTCGGGATAGTCAACCGCCTGACCTTCTAATTCGTCTAATAATTCATTCAAGAAAGTCTTTCTTCTAGAGGGTAAAGATAATATTAAAATTGATAACTTCATATGCTTGTTCTTTCGTATTCATGTTATATTTCTTAGTACTCTTCTTCTTCTTGCTGGCCTAATGGGGAGGTGTACGCTTTGTCTACGTCGCCAATGACTATCTCGGGGCTGGCCGACCCAACCGCCAGACAAGGGCATACCCAAGCCTCTGATGTGCTCCACTCACTTCCCTTGCCCGTGCCGAAATATGGTGTCATATCATCAACTAATAGTGTCTCCCAATTGCCCCCTCCGCTATTGGTGTCTGCGAGGAATCGAACTTCTTTCTTGACTTGGTATACATAAACCATACCAGTCCAAAAAGTAGCGTTGTGTGGATTATTAGGGGCTTGTAATTCAGCACCGCAGCCATCCGATCCTTCAGCTTTGCACGTAGCGCACGTGCTAGACGGGTCCGAAGTCTTTGCTGCAAAAAAGCCAGTGTAGTGGTTGGGCGTGCTTTTTCCCTGCGAGCGAACTTGCATTGGATTTTGCGGGGTATATTTTGGCCCGGAACCTGCTCCCACCAGTAAGTCCCAACTGTGCCCATTCTTTGCGGCGGCGGCAGCGCCATCTTTGAATTTTCTATGCCAATTAGCGTATTGGTTGTGGGCGCGCTCGTATGTACCAGCATTTGGCCACTTGTTCGTGGTCGGTATCTGGCTTGATTTTACCCCAAGGACTTTTGCCGCGTCGTGCCGCATCGAGTTCTTGTATACTGCGTGGTGGTGCTTAGTCGGTGGGCTGAGGTTCCACGGAAAAAGATGTATTGAAGTACTATTGAAAATATAAGGCTTTATCGGTCTCTGATAAGTAGCGCCTCCGCCCAAGCTTTTCTGCCAATGCTGATGTTTTTCGCTAGTGAGCTCTGATCTGATCCAGTGGTTTTTTGCTGCTGCCGATACTTTTCCTTCTATCGCGTCGTTGGGGATACCCCACGGGTCTAGAAATAGATCGCTCTTGTTACCGTTACCATTCGCGAGCGCATTCATACCGTCTTTCCAGTCACCATGAGTCATTTCCCATTGAGTATCGCCTTCCGAGTAACCTCCCGGAAGAGCAACTTCACCATCCATTCGGTTGCTCTCCCAATAGTATGGGTCCGCACAGTCTACGTCCGCCCATCCATTTGGGTGAGTGTCCTCTGATGGAAGGTCTACATCATTGTCCGTGGTAGTGGATGAATTGTGGAATGTAAAGGTCGTCTGTTTTACGGTTGGGTCGAAATATTTATAATTAAATTCGCACGCTGGCTCTTCAGCGCCATCACCAATCCAATCCCACGACATTCCGTTAATAGCTCTGACCGCGTCATTTATTTGGATTGGGGACAGGGCGTCGGCTCCCCCCGTTCCCTTGGCAGCAACGTTAAGCCAAGCTGGCAAAATTCCTTCTGTGAACATAGTCTGCATAACTTTGGGGTTCATGCCCGCCGCAACACCACCGCCGTGGCCTTTTGGCACGTCTAAGCCAGAAGTTAAATAAGCATTCGACGCGCTTTTAACTCTAACCGAATATCTAGTCTCCATGCAATGAAGATGATCCGGATAAAGACTTAAATTAAAATCACCGCAAGACTTACAATTATCATCCTCTTCGTAGGAATTCAACTCCGCTAGTTTCACGATCATCTCTTTAACCTCTGTATCAAGATTATCCATAGTGGCTGTCGGGGGAAGGCTATTTAATATAGCTACAAAGTCATTGATGAAAGTCCCATCATTAACTGGGACCGACCCCTGTCCCGCTAATATAACTTTTTTCTTTTTACCTCCTAACCATTTTTGAACAATGTTGGGCTTATACCCCTTGAACTCATATTTCCATAGAGGCGTATTCTTCTCATACTTTCCAGAGGTACTGTTGTAGCCTCCTCGGCCAGTCTCCGATTTTTGGGCCACCATTTTTGCTTCGAACCAGTCCTCCATTAGTTTTGCGTGAGCGGCTTTGATGCCCTGCTTTTTTATTTGGTCTACAAAAAGGCCTGAATAATCGTGCAACTCAATAAACATGTCTATAACGCCAGTCTTAGCGTCTACATTGTTAACCATACTCCGCACTTCATTATAAGCGGGCTCCTTAAAATAAACCAGCAACTTATACCCTGTGACAAAAAGGGCCGTAATACAATGTATGATTGCAATTACATTTAAGATCTGCATGAATTTCGGTAAGAATCCACCGCCACCGCCACCGCCACCGCCGACGGAACCAACGCTGCCGGGCGTAGTGGTGGTCGGGAAAGAAAAGCCCGACGACCCCGAAATAACTCTAGTGACACCAAAGCCGCCTTGTAGCTGAGAAGACGCGCTGATGACCCTTATACCGGTAGTTCCGGTTTGCAAGGCCTGTAGGCCTGTAAATAAGCCTATGATTCCCATTTTATCTGTCTATTGCTGTGCGAGCTCTATCCATGTCACCAATTTGAATAGTCGGCGGTTTCGTATGTTTGTCTATGCATGGCACAGTAAATATGTTAGATATGCTCCAGTCAGAGTCCTGCCCGTTTGAGTCTTTAACTTTAGTAGTTACCCAACCCGGGTTGGTATTATCTGCCTGTGATTTAGTTTCCTTTTTAACTGCGAATACATAAGGAACCCCAATCCAGAAAGCCTCCTGCCCAACAGCGCTAAGTTGATCCGGTTCTACGGCGCAACCATTGCTGTCTTTATCTTTACAGGTGTCACACGTATGTAGGGCTTCATCCGATACAACAGCAAAGGCTCCAGTCTTTCGTTTAGTCGAGTAACTACTTGTTACAGCGTCACTCGGGCTAACTTTATGAGGGGCTGGTGGGTAAATCACTTTACCATCTTTCGTACCTAAGATGGCTGCTATTTTATCTTGGGCTTTTTGCGCTGCAGCGTATCGATCTTTAGAGTTCAAATTGTATTTACCGAATTGACTACCTGAAATTGACAATCCCGTCGACCTGTTGATCTTGTCCGCAAGGCTTCGACCCTTCGGGTGGCCGTTTTCTTGTTTTGAAGAGTAACCACCCCAACCGAAAAGGGTTATATTCATTCCCATAAATATCAAAGGTTTAATTGGTTTTTGATAAGCTTTTCCTGAACCAATTTTCTTGGCGGTACCAGTAGGCCAATGATCATATTGCGGCTCCCACGTGGCGCCATCAAGAGCCGTTCTAACAAAGCCGCCATCGCCCACGAAAGAAACCTCCCCGTCTACGGCGGCTTGGGGGACGCCATACCTGTCTAGTCCTAGCGCAGTTTTTTCGGTCAGTACGGCATCCTTATCTAACCACTCGGCATAACTTATTTCACTTTGGGTATCCCCTTCACTATATCCTTCGTCAGGCAGGGCCACGTCTGAACCGCTTCCCGCCCAATAATATGGGTCGCTACAGATATTATAATCAGCCCAATTAAATTCAAGCACTGTTTCACTGTCTCCGGTGTCCGGATTCTCCAACAGTTTGCCGAAAGAAATCTTAGTTGGATTATTCCCTGATTTTCGACCCTCCTCCTCGATTTCCTTGCGGAAAGGCAGCCTGTATTCAAACGCTTCGTTCTCTACCCATTGCCACTGTATCTTCATAATACCAGCGATGAGCTCGGCCCTTTGTTGGCCGGTCATCCCCGCCATTGGGTCAGGCGCTCCTTCGCCGCCATTCTCGCTCGGGTCTTTGCCTTCTGTTGGACTGCCTGCGCCGCCTGTCGCCGCGTCTAACCAACCGGGCAAAAATCCACCGTCGAATAGGGTCCTTTGATAAGTCGGGTCAAAAGCGTGCCCTCCATTTTCAATATTATGCTGACGCGCAGCGCTTCTAATCTCAACGGTATATCTAGTATCTACGCAATAAAGCGTATCTGGATATAATTCCATATTAAAGTTTCCACAGTCTTCACACTCTTCGTCATCTTCACTAAAGGCTGACGCCTCAGCATATTCAATTAGCAATTTTTCTACCTCCTCCTCTAATTTCCTTTCGCTCGGCGCATTAACCAATGCGTGCCTAAAGTCTTGAGCGAATTGATGACTGTCGATTTCTCTGGTGGTTACGTTCACCATGGTTCTGGGCGCGCCTGCGTGCTTCACTCCCGGATACATCTTTCCGCCGGTGAACCTATACATTGGTTTGTCTGGGTGGTAATCTGGCGTGGGTAGAGTAGAGTCCCAGCCACCAAGGTCAGCGTCTTCTTTGCTCATGCTCTTCCTTTGGAATCTGGAAAGCCAATCATCATGGTGGCTTTGCAATGGCGCGCCGGTGGCTGCCTTTATAAGCGGGATGAAAATCCCTGAAAAATCATGCATTTGACACCAAGCTTTAAACCATCCTTTTTTCTCCTCGACCTCCGTGACAGTGAACCTCACCTTATCCCTTCTGGGTTCTGCGAAATATTGATAAACCTTATAGGTGGTAACAAGAACAGCTGTTATACAAGATATAATGGCCATTATACCAAATATTTCAAAGGCCGACTCCATCCATCCGGGCATCGAGCTCGCTGCTCCGCCAGTCGTCCCACCTATTGTTCCGGGTGTGGCCACAGCCGGAAGAGCAGTCCCGCTTATTCCGCTAATGACCCTAGTAGTACCAAAGCCTCCCGTAATCTGGGTGGATGAACTAATAATTCTAATTCCTGTTGTGCCTGTACTTAATGACCCCAGACCACTAAATATCCCTATGATTCCCATTTATTGTCCCTCCTAAAATGTGTGTGTTTATGTGTATTTTTTTAAGTTATATCTGGTAACCCTTTTATTGTCACGTATGGGTTATAAAATTCATTTCTTGATACAGCAACAAAAAGCTCAGGTACGTGTTCTACTTCTACTTCTACATACGGGCTTTTGCCCACTAACTCAACTAGCTTACCTTCTTCTACAAGGACTCTGTACTGGTCTTCATATTTTGCTTGCTGTATTTCATTAAATACTGACCTAGCGTATTCTGCGTATCCCTGTTCATTAGCGTAGCCGTACGGTGGTTTCATTTTCATTCTGCTAAATTTTTGATCGATTTCTCTATCCGTCAGGTCCGTAATGTTTTTGAGGTACAGGTTTGTATCCCTATCCCTAAAATATCCCTTATCTAAATAAGAAGGATCGTTATTCCAATACAAAGCTTCAAGTAATTCGAGTGGCTTAATGCGGTATCTTGGGTATAAATCCACCCCATATAAGTTATTCGATGACTCTAAAAAAGTTAATTGGCCTTTAAATTTATAATATATTCTTTCGTATCTTCTGGTTTTGTAGTTAGCCATATGTATCCCCTTTATTGAGTTCCTGTTCCAGTAACGTTCATTTTGAGCGTTTCGTTTAGTGTTCCTATTTTAGAGTCTGTATCGATTAGCTTCACGAACTTATTCCATCTTCTACCTTTATGGGCATAACCTAGTTCTACTAATTTTTTATCAATTGCATTTAATTTTTTTCTTTCGGCATCTAAAAGGGCTAGGGTCGCAGACTCTTCATACCCGACATCCGATTTCCCAAAACCTTCGACTTCAGCCTCTATAATAAATCCTGTTGAATTAATACCGGTTAATTCCGGAATGAATGGTAAGACAGTAATCCTACCGTCGAAGCCCGCATATCTGGCGTTAGTGTGCCAACACTCCATCTTGAATGGGGTATTCGCTGGAATGGTTCCTTGGAAATGTCCAGTAGAAATTTTAGACTGTTGGTCTGCATAAAATTTATAAAAATCTGTATTTGCAAGATTAGTATAGTCGTAACTGGTAGTTACAACACCAGTCTTAAAATTATTTGAATCTCTTTCTTGGCGGAACCATTCCATCCCACCCGAAATCAGTTCGTCATTATCGTAATAATAATTTTTAGAAGAAAGGTAAGCTACTCCTGTATATCGACCTTTAGACATATAACCTTGGGCGCCTTTGTAGCCAAAGATTCCTGTGCCGGTAACAACCCCTGCAGAGTTTCTTAATAGACCGCTGTTTGCGTAGTATTCCCTATTCACTACCCACATATTCTCTTTAACGACTTCATGAGTAGATACCCAGCAAATTTCTTCTTTTGCCATGCCAGACGCACTGTATTCTCCTGTCTTAAGTATGATCAAATCATACATATTTATAAGACTTTCGGGCCTTAACATCACGGGCACTTTGTAGGGCTTAAACCATCTTTGGCTCTTGTTTGTTCTAGACCAAACATCAGAACTTACGCCGTTGTTTCCAGTATAAGTTTTTTGGCCGGAAAAAGTTACAGCGCCACCAGCACCTTTAATTGCTCTAATTTTAGATCGTGTCTCAGGGTGTTGTAACTCAAATTTTTTAAGGGCAGTTATATCCCATGATCTGGCCGGATATGCATAAGAGCCAAAATTTCCATAATAAGTATATTTTACGGGTTTTACGGAATTGTATGTTAATGATCCCGTGGAAACATCCAGTATAGATTCGTCTAAACCGTAGCGGTCATCTTTTATAAATCTTGCGTATACTTTTTCATTTTTAACAAAGAGCTCTAGATTATCATTAGTATCAACGAAACCTCTAGCGTACACTTTACCATCAGATTGAACATACACGGGGATCGCGTCTTCTCCGTCGGCCAAGATGGGCTTGGCGTTTCCATCTTCATTAAATTTAGAAACTGTTTCCCCTTTTGGCCTTGAATATTTTCCCATGATTTCTCCTTTGTATTATACAGCATATCTTACACTACCCAACTCCCATTGAGTAAAAAAAAATCCGGGCCGAAGCCCGGATCGTGTTAAATGTATGTCTAATTTAGACAGTAATACCAGTAATGGCGCGAGCGTCAAGACAAACACGGCCCTCTTCGAGGAATCCGTAGAAGCCTAATCTCTCAGCACGGCTTACGAACTGATCGTCCGGAAGCGCGGTGAATGTTCCACCACTATCATGTTGACGAGCAACCGGACGGATAAACGCGTCACGACTCAAGTCAAGACCGACAAGTACTTCTGAATTAGAAGCGCTAAATTCGGTACCGCCGGCATCCTCACCACCCTTAAGGATGGTAGCATGGGAGGCATAGTTGTCAAACAAGGTATTGTACTTCTTGCTTACGCCAAGCTCGATGAGCTCGTGAAGAACAACCCCGTAGATTTCACTCATGCCTGCTGCGTTCCAGATATTCTCGCGGGTATTATCCGGCAAGGAAGGAACAACAGTGGTGTTGGTAGAACCAACGCTGTTAACAGGGTTATAAGCGAACGAGCGAACGTCCTGCATGATCTCTGGGCTTACGAACAAGTCGGTAAGACCTCTGCTGTCCCAATTCGATGGAGTACCATTCGCAAAGGAAACGTTGATTCTCTTAATAAGAGTCATCAATTTATTAAGATCATGCGGAATAAAACGGCCCGAAGTTACAGAGTTGACCAGATGGGAACTTGAGTTCGTCCGGGCTTCGCCGAGAGCTTTCAAGATAACCGCCCAAGCATTTCTTTCTTGCTTGATCAGAATCTCTTGTGCCATTCTTTCGATTGATTTGCTGACAACGTCCAAACGGGCGCGACGAGCATAACGCTTGAGCATAGAAACCGCCGAATCTAAACGATACGTGGCGATTTTCATCTCAGCCAGACCCTCGACGTGACTAGTGGGCAAGCCACCGGCTACGTTTTGAGACCAGACGTTGATGTGATCAATGCCTTCGTTATAATACAAGTCGAGTGGATAACTCGGAGAGTCGTCCTCGTCGAATTGGTTGTCAGTGTAAATAAGCGGCGCAGTGCCAGCTTGCAACAGAACTTTTTGAACCACGGGGCCAATAAAAGCAGCAAATGCTTCGGTGGCTTCGCGAGCAACACCGGGGTCTCTTGCGCCCATGGCCTTGATTAATTCAACCTGTTCTGGAGTATTTTTAAGCTTTAATTTCATTAGATTTTTTCTCCTTGGTTAAAGTTGTTTACAGTTCGAGATGTAACAAGATGTGATTATTATCATTCTTGGCACCGAGTACTCTACCGACCGGAGTCTCACCAGCGATCATGCCGCCAGCAGCGACAGTATCCCAAGCGTCAGCGGTAGTCAACTCACCATTCGCAGCAGGATAAACGTAGGAACCTACGCTTGGGTTCGCTGTTGCGAGTGTGGCTCCACTATAAAGTACGACACCTCTTGTTAACACGGGGCAAGCCTGTCCACTGATTACAGCACCCATCTCCGCCGCCTTGCGGGGATGATAAATCAGTTTCTCTCCGTTCTCGTCAAGCTCGCGCACATCATAAAGCAGCATGCCGAGAGGTTTGCACCCGGAGGTACCCAACTCGATCTTTGCGCTTACGTTGTAACGAGAGCTAACGGTATTGTTATAACTAGCGGCCCAGCCATCTTGCATATCATGCATCATGCCCAAGGAGTTGCCCCCGGCCTGCCAGCCATTTCCCTTGATCTTCACGATCGTACCCTTATTAGCAGGAACGGAACCGTCCCAAGCAAACAAGTTAATTACGTCGTGCTCATCATAGTCTCTAAATGGTAATAATGTTGGCATAATTTTTTCCTATTTGTTTAATTATTTGTTAATTTCAAAGTTGTCATACGAGAAGGCTTTCTTATACTTCTCGAAAACTGTTGGCTCCGTCGCCTCAGTAGAGGTCGGAATGGTTTCTTCTTGGGCTTCGGCCTGTTCGACAGCTTCTTCCACGACCTCTTCGGCAGTGTTTTCGGGCTGTTGCTCTTCAGTTTGAGCATTTTCGGCTTCGGCTTTTTGAGCGGCTTCTAAAGCGGCTTTGTTTTTGCTCGAAAGCAAAACGGCCATCTTCTTAACGTAACCCTCAAAGGTTTGGTCATCCATGTCTTTAATGTCGGAAGCGATAACTCCGCGATCTTCGTCGCTAAGAGCATACTCTTCGTCCATGGAAGCCATGCGTTGGTTGAATTTTTCTTGAGATTCTTTTTCAGCCTTCTCAGCCTCGAGGGTCTCAATTTGTTTCTGAACCTTGTCAAGCTCTTGCTTCATTTCTTCCTGTTCCTTAGAGAGAGCGTCATTTGCTTGATTAACTTCAGCCATTTGCTCGTCATATTTAGCCTTTTTGGCAGCAAAGTCTTCAGAAGCTTTTTTGAGCTCGTCCTCTATGAAATCAGTAATTGCAGAAGCGGAGAGTTCACTAAGATTCTCGTCCTTAATATCTCTAATATTATTGATCTTCATAATTTTATCCTTAGTATTACTATTATTTACATTTCCTGTTTTTAATTGGGAAACGTTGTTTTTTTGGGTTTCGCTAGAGTCGCCCCCAGCTTCTTCAGTTTCGCTAGCCTTAACTGCGACACCGACAACATCAGCCGCCGGATTCTCCGTCAAGCCTATGCCTAGTGGAACAACATCATTGACAACTTGTCTATATACATAGCGTTCATCGTCAGTCTTGCCAGTTCCACCAAATCCTTTCAAGTTAGCCTTAAGGTTTTCAATCTTAGTATGATCGGTAATAACCTCTCCATTTTCTATATTTTTTTCGTTTTCGGCTAAAATAATTAAGTTAAATTCGCTAAAGCCAAGCTCCCAACTCGCAGAGATTTTCTGGTAGTATTCACTAGTGGGATCACTTGCTTCTTCAATCATGTCTGTAAGCTCGTTATTGACTACTTTCCAGACTACTCCCCCTAGAGTAATATTGAATGGGGAGGTTCTTTCTGCCGCTTGTTCTTCAGTCAGTGGGACGTCCGTGCCGAACTCACTAAAAGTTGCGCTCAAAATTGTTCCAATTACGCGTTGACGGTTGTGTTCGATGTTAATTGGCTTGTTGATAAAAGATTTATATACCGCCATTGCAGTTTTAGTATCGATTACGTCGCCATTCTTATTGACGCGATTTACAACAGCAGCGTTAAAAGCGATGGGGAGAAGATCAATCTCTTTTTTAGTATCAATCTCGGGAACTAATTCGCCAATCTGCATTAGACTGGCCATTGCGAGGTACTTATCTTTCTCCTCAGACACCAAGGGCTTGATAGTGGAACTAAAAATTGTTTTATATTTAAAATCTTTCATTCTTAACCTCTTATGTCTTCTATATAATATATCACAGCGACATTATAAGATGCATCCGCGTCTGCTGCAGCGCCGGTCTTTTCCGCATGCAGTTTTTTATTTTCTCCGAGAGCCAGTGGTTTTGAAAAATGAACCGAGCCTGCGGTTGTGCCAGCAGTATCTCCAATAGCCCAAAGACTAGAGGCACCTGATTTAAAAAGCGTCGGGCCTCCAGCATAAAGATCTGTGATCACGATTCTTTTTCCTGCGCCCGGGGCAGCAATCACATCATTATTGGTTCCCTGTACGTGCCACTTGTTTCGCGGTGGCGTCGGCATTCCTGAATCTCTAAAATTCCATTGGCTCATATATTATAAATCCTTTCTTATTAACGAATCTCCCATGGGCATCCCAGTTGCTCATATGGCTCCAAATATAAATCATCAATACTTGCAAAATTATAGTTTAAATCGTATTCTTTTACATCTTTTTTTGCCTGATCGAAGTCTTCCTCTTCTGGGCGCCATTCCACGGTAGCATCTAAAAGGTGATTGGTAGTTATTTTTTTAGAGCTTTTTAAGGAAGAGTAATCTATCTCGCCGCTCTTTAGCCTCAAGAAAAAGTTAACTTTAGCCATAGCCCACAGACCTAAATCTTCAGAACCTTCAGGTTTAGCCTTCGCGGATTCGTAATAAACTTTTTTGAGAGTTTCTATATTTACTCTTTTCCCGGGTGTTTCTTTGTTGAAAAGCTTTTCTTTAGCTTGGAGAGCGCAAATAACTTTATTAGAGAAGGCAATAGCTAAAACCTGTTGGTCCTCTAGAATAGGCTCAACAGATTCTTGCTTGTTTGTATCCTCGGCTTCAGGCCCGGAAACTTCAAACGACTCAAACTCTAATTCTCGCATGCTTTTATGAGATATCTTCATAATATAATACACTTTAATCTAATGTTTTGGAAAAATCTGACATGTTCATGCTGATATATTTAGAGAAATGAACTTACTTAAGGGAGAACAGTCCCCCGTAACTAAATTACACGGGAACGCCTTAGACATTCCATCCTCGTTTACGATGTCATAACCTCCGATTGGTACAGTGAAACTTGACGTGGTCGTAGTCTCTGTTTCGGTCGGTGTGGGAATATCCCAAGGCGAACCTCCGTTTTCGACTTCTTTCGCCTGATCATATACTGATTTAATAACCGTGGTGGTTATCTCATACGTTTGTCCCTCTACAAGCTCTAACTCGTTTGGGAAGCTTGGGAAATTTAATAATTGTGACCCGCCGTATTCATTTCCGATTCCATCGACAAACACCATATCATCTTCATTTCCAACGTCAGCCATCCCCTGTGATTCACAATCATGCCTAACGGGGTCACCCGCATCACCCACGGGTTTGCCGTCAACAAAAACGTCATCCGGCATGCCACCACCAACCGTATAAGAGATATATGTTTCCCCATCGCCCCGCATCTCGCAAACGCCATTGCATCCAGAATCAAGCACGGTGATAGGTATATAAATATCATGTATAATTTCTGACAGGTCTATTAAATCCATGCCTACAGCGGTACAGCCCCCTCTCTGTATGGTTGTGCGCGGCGGATCATACGCGTCTGTATATTCCGCCAGATAGGGGTCTTCATAATCATGGTAAGAGTAATAGCCTTCTGAAGTACTAAATGCAGTTATGTTGTATGTTCGCGCAAAATCACAGGTTTCCGAAAAAGGCCCGACACTGACAATATCAATACTGTAATCTATAGTTTCCCAAGAGAGGACGTCTACTGTTTGATCCATTAAATCTTCAGGGTCGTATGGATCCATACATATATCTTTTTCTTTCGCGGTTGATTCAGAAAGTTCTGCCGGAGTCTGCCCGAAGGAAATTTTAGCATAACCCCTATTGGGCAGCTTGGCTTGAACCTCTATTTCTTTTCTGGATTCTTCCGGGCCCGGTACATGAGCGAGGTCATCGGAAGGTATAGTGATACAACACACCTCCGTATCACCACAAACTTCATCCCCCCTTGCAGGGGTTCCCGGGGTAAGCTCTAAACATAAATCTAAATCATCAGTTATCGTACGACAAGTATCTAATATGACATAGTCATCATAAGAAACATCATTCATCATTAACTCGAAAGTCTTAGTCTGTTCCTCCCCATTTTCGTCCGTCCAAGTACTTGTAGCCGTGGGGTGCTCTCCCCCATTCCCCGTTATTTTTCTACCAAGGAAAGCTTCGGCGTATTGTTTTATAATAAATTTATATTTTACAGAGTCAGGCGGGTAGACTTCCGTCATGTTTACTGTTTGAGAAATAGATTTTAAAACAGACTCCTTGTCCGTAGCTACTGGGGGACAGAACCACTCTCTATGGGTTTTTGCGGGAGACGCCGCTACGACACTATTGAATTCGAAAGAGCAAGAATCAGTGACTTCTAAGTGACTCCATTGACCTGTCGGATAGTCAACGGTTCCCTGACCAGTAACCCAATAAGTAATCGGCTCAGTTTTACCAGCGGAAGATGACTGGTCAGGGTGATCCATTATTGCTAAAGTTACATTACCATCATTAGCTCTTACAGACGTGTCTAACGCATCCTGAGGAGATGTAATAACCCCCTCTAGCAGTCCCGCCTCTATAAAAGATCTTCCGCATGCCACGGTTGTTTTATTTATAAACCCGAATATTGGTAAAACGTTAGTCCAGCCAACTGTGTCATCAACAACTTCTAAGCCTCTATTCACGTTTCCGTAAATATTATTATGATAAAATTTTCCGACCTCTTGGAACGGGCAAGCAACGCTTACTTCTGCCCCGCAATCTTGAGCGTCATTCCAAGGTGGGGTTTTTTCTCCGAAAACAGAACCTACTCTCAGAGCGCTATAGCCGTAAAGCTCACTCATGGCGCTTGCGCCGTGTGTATTACCAATATATAATTTAGATTCAGAACTCCCCCTCCATGAAGATGGGAAATTTACTGCAACCGCCGAGGGCTTGGCTGCTTCAGGATCATAACAAATATCATCTGGCTCGCTAGAGCAGGCATTAACATCATATTCCGGCAATGTCTTTTCATTGGCTAAGACGACAGTGTATATTACATTTTCCGAATTAACTTTTTCAGCTTTGGTTCCGCACCTTGCTTCAGTTGTCTCTCCCGAGTCAGTTAATACGCCACCCGCCGGCCCCATACACTTAGCGCTACTACTGGTAGGATTTAAACTTAAATCTTTACTATATTCAAAGTCGGCCCTCGAGGCAGGATAATTGTTACAACTAAAATACTGACTCCAACCGTCTATGCTAGTCCCGAAATACCAGAAATTCGATTCTTGATTTGCCGCCGCTTTTAACAGGTGCCAAAAAGCTCCGCCAAGATGAGAGGCTTTTCTAGCCGTAGGCACCCAAGCTGTATGAACACTTATAGGACTACATCCTCGACAAGGTACCTGTGAAGTTGTTCTTCCATATTTAAGCCATATACTATTTTCCGCGACTCCAAACGTTTTTTCAACCCTTGCGAAAGCGTCCCTTTCTTTGTCGCTGATAACCGCCCACTCCATCTTGATAGATATATTAGGCTCAACCCCCTCAACACCTTGGAATTCTGCGGCGGGAGTTGTTACATCTAGGAAGTTTTGCCAACTAGTGTTCGATCCATAGCCCTCGCCTTTATTGTATACGCCAATTGCTATCGCGCCGAAGCCGAAGAAGGCATTCTCTGAAATCTGATTGTTTCTTTCTCTTTTGAACCATCCATCACAATCCAGTCTAGACATAACGTCTGTCTGTTGATAGGTAAGGCAAGCCTCGCTCTCGTCTCCATCATCAGGCTCCTCTCCCATTGTAGAATACCAAAAGCATAATTCTTGACGACTTTCTGTATTGCTATCCGTGTTATCGTCAAAAAGGGCTAGCTGACCGGCAAGCATCATTGTTTCTGGGGTAAGTCTCCTAGTGATATTCTCTGCCCCAAGAGTTGTAGCCGCCGAAGCAGATGTAGAAAACTGTATTCTTACATCTCTAGTTGCTGTCATGCCCGGGGTGATAGGTTGAGAAAGGGCTGTAGATGGAGTTGGTATGGGCGCTGGCACGGGCGTTGTCGTTGATGGCCCCGGGGTAGTCGTCGGCGTGGGCGGGGTCGGCGAGGGCGAGGTCGGGGGCGTTGGTGCGGGGGTTGTCGTAGGTGTTGGCGTAGGTGTTGTACAACACGCTGGATCAGACATGCAGTAAAAATTTCGGCACCCCTGCTCGGTTGTAAACTCAGTTCCATAGCCTACGTCAGTTTGCCATCTGCCATTATCACAATACGTACATCCTCCCGGAGTGGGCGTAGGTATGGGCGTAGGTGTTGGGGTAGGTGTGGGCGTAGGTGTTGGGGTAGGTGTGGGCGTAGGTGTGGGCGTCGGGGTTACCGTAGGCGTAGGCGTAGGAGTAGGGCTGGGCGTTGGGGTTGGCGTAGGCGTAGGAGTAGGGCTGGGCGTTGGCGTTGGCGTACCGCTGCAATCCGGACCGAGAGTGCTTGGGTCTGGTACAATTATTTCGTTAGTATATTGAGGAGAGTTTCTGCAGGCAGAACCTATTTTAAACTTAATCCTTGACCCGGGTATAGCTACCCCTCGCTCTAAGGGGAAATATCCTGCCCAAACCTGTTTTTTATTTCCTGTTGTCGGGTTTGTGCCCCCATCCCATGTCTTAACAGGGTTGCAACCTATATAGCCGCCATTTTTCATTAGTGATAACCCGATCCCAGTATCACCGGGTTTAACAATAGAGTCGCACCCCTCCAACTCTATAGTTATCAACATGTAACATTCATCCAAGCCTATATAGCTTGGATAGTGATTCTCGCAATAACTTTGCTGTATTACGGCCCCCGTGTCATTTTTAGCGGTCGTATAAGTAAGCGTTGCTTTTTCTAAAGCGTATACGGGAGTACTGAAAGACCGTAAATATCCATTAGCATCTCTACAATCTATACATGTCGTTGATTTTCCTAGCGGGCAATTAGAATGAGGTGGGGGGTCTTGTGGGGCAACGTATACCTCATATACGTCAAACATATTCATCGGACCGCCTCTCTTCCCTGTCCTTTTTACTCCATAACAATAACAGCACTCGTCATATTTATTATTCGATATCCAAGTAGAATAAGATCCCCCAGCAAGCCCTACAATATTTGCTGCAGTGCCTCCCCAAAGAGGGTTCCAAGTTATAGTACCTAAGGACGTTTCGTTTGTCACGGATGAACCCCGACTTCCGATGATTGACCCATTCGTAGTCATGAATCTTGGACCGTATCCTTGCCCCACCGGCGTGGCTCCACCCGGTCGATCTAAAGTATTACATGCATTAAGGCAGCCCACCTGAGTCGTGGGCGTGGGCGTAGGCGTGGGCGTAGTTGCTGGGCATGTTTGGTCAATGCTACTAACATAAAAACTGGTGTTAACATTACTTCTAGCTACTGAGCTCGCCCTAACTACTAATTCTGTACCACCAATATCTACCACCTTAAGATCGTCAGTCGCCCCCATAATTTCTGCGTCAGTAAATGACCCACTTTCGAAATCTATAGAACCACCAACAGGATAGACAGTAGAATCATTGGTTTCGCATATCTCACCAACATAATTAGGCGCTACAGGGGCAGGCGTAGGCGTGGGTGTAGGCGTGGGGCTAGGAGTTGTAATACAGCACTGGTCAAAAGCCTGATTCCTTTGCCATACAGACTGACCAAGCGCTGAGTCTGGGGTCTTATCCCAAGCATCCGGGTCCATTGGCGCGTCATTGTATACAATGTAAGCTAACCCACCATAGCAAACAATATCGCCCATAGTCCAAGTTCCAGCGACCCAATCCCCCATAAAATAAGGATCTTTGCATGGATCAGCTTTAGAAGTGCATAGAGAAACTGCTGTACCAATAGGCACGCCAATAGTCGTCGCGCCGTCGATACTTATTCTCATAGGCCCAGTACCTATACCGCCATAATCATATATATCTGTTACTTCATGCCAGTACATGGTGGGTGTCACCAAGCCTGCTGTATAATAAATGCAATCACCTATAGATAAATTATTTATGAGAGCAGCTGGATCGCTATCGACATCCAAGAAAATATAATCTTTTCCTATAGCTATTGTTTCACGTATAGTCGGAGCGGTAAGATCTCCGGGGTCAGGAGTACAAGAACATACATTCTTCGGGCAGGGCTGATGGAAGCCTGCCGAGACCGGCGTGATCGACGGACTTGGCGTTTTCGGGAGGCAGGGGCACATCAAATTAAGCTCGGTAACATAATTCGTAATTGATGGTTTAGGGCTGACAAGAGTCAGGTATGGGACCCTATTAGATGGCGTTAACAATGAGGATACAAGAATTGTTTCACCATTATCTAATTTTACAGCAAGCGAAGTGCTTATGGACGACGGCGAAGAAGGTGTCGGAGATCCGGGGAATCCCCCACTACAAAAATCTATATAAGTGTTACTACCGCCGGGACCTGCGCCGGGCAATCTACTTGGATCAGGCGAGTCACAAACCATGCCGTTATAGCAAACGTCAGAGGGCGTCGGAGTCGGAACTGGTGTAGGCGTCGGGCTTGTTATCGGGGTGGGCGACGGTGTGGGCGGTGTTGGTTGACCAATACAATAGTCGTCACCGCTATCAACTTCTAATGGTAATTTTGAAACGCACTGATCTATTACCCCAAGGTTTGTGCCTATGTGAGTTATCGTTGCAGCGTGAATTATTGTTCCATCACTTAATTTAATAGCGTCTAATTTATCCCCATTCTCGTCCCAACAATCTACTTCGCCCGGCGTTGTACACTTTGCCCTTACCATCGCTGCCCAAGCAGGGTTAGCTTGTATGACGGGGTCAAACGCCCGAATTGGTGGTAAATATGTCCCGCCGTCATTTGCGTTGTATTGGGCGCCATAACCATAAAGAGCCGTCATTTCCGTTAAGGTTCTTGTCGAAGTAAACGGAACAAACCAACCTGCATCCCATAGATGATTTCTCATATAGAATAAGCAAGGTCTACAAGGACTACCCCAAGTTCCAAAACTATATCCTCCACACGGCATCTGACCAGCATTTCTGCATGATGGACAATTATACTTACTGCCATCCTTCATCAAGGAGTCGTTCGCTCTACAAACTTGCCCCGTAAAAATCTGTACTACGGGTGGCTGTGGTGTGGGTACTGGCGTTGGCGTTGTTACGGGCGTTGGGGTAGGGGTTGGAGTAGGAGTCGGCGTTGGTGTCGGCGTAGGTGTCGGGGTTGGCGTAGGTGTCGGTGTTGGCGTAGGTGTCGGGGTTGGCGTAGGTGTCGGGGTTGGCGTTGGTGTTGGAG
>CAZYHH010000023.1:1417-18285 GCA_964647295.1 uncultured Pseudomonadales bacterium | reverse complement strand
GATTTCCATTGATGTGGTCGATCGGCTGGAAACAATTTGTGTGTAGTATCGGATTCTGGTTATAAGGTCTCGAAGCACTGAGGGGGAGATGGGTGTGAATAAGGAACGAGTGGTTGGTACTGGTGGCGAGTTGTTGATGCATCAGTTGGTGGCGCAGGGCGTTGAATATGCTTTCACCAATACAGGTAGCGCTGAGGCGGGTTTTTTTGATGCGTTTCTTACTGTACCGGGTGTGCAGCCAATATTATTGTTGAATGAGTCGCTGGTCTTATCTGCGGCTGATGGTTACGCGCGAGCAAGCCGTATTCCAGCGTTCGTTATCGTCCATCTGTCTGCGGGCACCCGTCAGGGCTCGGGACAATTGTTTAATTCTCATTTTGATGGCACCCCTATGGTGGTGACAGCGGCCTTACGTGATAACGGCTCCTTTGGAGATCACGGAACGCTTGCAGTAAGTAGTGGTTTCTCGCAAATGAGTATGGTCCAGGATGTCACCAAGAAACGTTGGGAAGTGCGTGATGCGCAAGGTGTCCCGATGGCGACAAGAAGGGCCTTCAGTGAGGCACTGACCATGCCGACAGGTCCGGTTTATATGGCATTTTCAGGCGAGGCCTTAGATGCTAAGAATGTAGAAGGGACGATCGAGCCGGGTCGCCCGTTGAATATGGCGACCACACCGGACGAGAGCGCGCTGAGTCAGATTCACGATGCACTGCTGAACAGCGAGCGGCCGCTTTTGGTAGTCGGGCCGGATATCCAACAGGCCAGTGCTCAGCAAGAGATTATGGATCTGGCGGACAATTATGGTCTTCCCGTGGCGGTGGGTTTTTTTGATTATGGGTCCTTTCCAAGATCACACCCGAATTTTTTGGGTATGGTCGATGCTCTGCCGGCGGATGATTATGACGTCGTGTGTTGTGTCGGCTACCGACCAAACACTCGGGCTAATGCAACTGATGAGCGGTTCCCCAGCGCCTTTAAGATTGGGATTGGACATGATCCGGCCATGTTAAACGGTTCTTTTGCCTTGGACGTTAATCTGTGGACCGATGTTAAGTCCGGGCTGTCAGCAATCAATAACATGTGGAACCCTGCCGATAGCAATCTACATCACCTATCATCTCGAAAATCTGATCTAGCGGCTAAAACTCGTGACCGTGTTGATCAGCAAAATGCGCGGGCGGCGGCCACTTCGGGTGACAACCCAATTCATCCGGATTTTCTGGGTTACAGGATGGGTGAGGTGCTGGCCGAGAATACCACGGTCGTGTCTGAGAATTTCATGGCCGCTGATCACCTCATGCCCTTTGGGTTTGCACAAGAAGAATGGCGTTTAGTGCGAGCCTATGGTGGCAGTTTGGGTTATGGCGTGGGTGGTGCCGTCGGAGCTCAGTTAGCCGATCCAGACCGACCGGTGGTTTTGAGTATTGGCGATGGCTCGGTGATGTATAGCGCCTCTGGTTTCTGGTCGATGGCAAGATACGGATTGCCCATTTTGACTGTGGTCTGGAATAACATGAACTATCAAACCGTTCGCACTAATTTTGCTCGTTGGGGCGGGAACATGGCCGAGATGAATAAATACCCCGAGACTTTTCTCGGGGATCCGGCAATCGACTATGTGATGTTGGCTAAAGCTCAGGGGATTGAGGGCCAGCACGTTCATGAGCCTCACGAGCTTGACAATGCACTTAAGCGGGGTAGAGAAGTCCAAGCCGCTGGTGAACCCTATTTGCTTGACGTGCATATCACGAATGTCGGCGCGGGGGCCGATCAATCATGGTATAAAGCCTTTAAAATGAATACTATCTGACTTTGTTTGTGGCGAGATCGGAGAGCTAAAATGAAACACGCGCTTCAGGTTGAAATATTACAGGAATTGATGACTCAACTCGACGAGGGTCGAAATGTGGATGCAGGCGTGCAGTATCGTATGCCGACTGACTCTTATGTGTGTTCTGATATCGCGGCCATGGAGAAAAAAGAATTTTTTCAAAACCATCCGCAGTTGATCGGTTTGTCTCATGAGTTACCTGAGCCGGGTTCTTTTTTTACGCTTGATGATTTCGGAACTCCGGTCTTAGCAACACGCGACAAGGAAGGTAAGTTTCATGCGTTTTTGAATGCTTGCAGGCATCGCTCGGTTAAGGTTGCGTCAGAGGAAAGGGGAAAGCGTTCTGTTTTTATGTGTCCCTTCCACAACTGGAGCTACTCGAATCAGGGCGACTTGATGTCGATTCCGGACGAAGATCATTTTGGTTCAATTGACAAATCCTGTAATGGGCTCATTGAATTACCCGCGGTTGAGCGAGGTGGATTACTTTGGGTGCACCCTAAAGCAGATGGTGAAATTAAGTTGGAAGAATTGCTTGGCGAATTAGGGCCCGAGCTCGATTCCTTTGGAATGGAAAATCACTTGTATGTAGGCGGCACAACAATTGATAAGAAACTTAATTGGAAATTTGCTAATGACACTTTTGGGGAAACTTACCATTTCGCTAAATTACACAAGGATACCCTCGGTCGTATATTTTATGGAAACAATCTGCACTTTAAGGAATTTGGTCGTCATCACCGGTTTGTGACCGCTAGTCGAGGGATTGATAAGTTGAGGCAGATACCGGAGTCAGACTGGGAGATTAGTCAAGGCACATTTGTTCTCTATCATCTGTTTCCGAATATTCAATTAATTACCAGTGCGCATACGACCACGCTAATCCGAATTTATCCTCACGAGGAAGGGCCTAGCCGGTCGGTGACGAAGATCAGTTTTTATTATTCGCAGGCAGCGATGGATTATGCGGCTGAACAGAATGTGAACCCTGATGAAGTCGACGTTTATGATCCAGATGCCCGCGACGGAGGCCCGTCCTTGGAAGGGTCGCTTGAAGTATTTCGTAGCACGATAGAACATGAAGATTACGATATGGGCGAGATGCAGCAGAGAGCAGCAGAGAATGGCCAACTCAAAGAGATAATGTTTGGTCGCAATGAGCCGGCCCTCCACCATTTTCATAGCAACTATCGAGAAGCTCTTGGCCAGCCTCCTCTGGAGGCGGTTAAATAGAAAAATTATAGGGATGCTATGAAGAAGATAGGCCTTTGATATGAATTTTTGGGAGTGGTTCCAGGAAAATGAGGCCATCTTGAGCGGTATCGCCGCAGCGTTAGTAATCTCCGGTGCGCTGGCTACGCTTGGGCGAGGGTTCCTAAAGAGATTTTTGGATCTCGAAGACAATGTCAAACCGCTCTCTCTCACAGAACTGAGCTCCCCGTCACCGTTTCCTGTTAGATTCGCGAAGTGCGAGGGCGTCAATATTGCTTATAATGTGCAAGGACAAGATCAACCCACACTCATAGTTTCTCCTGGAATAATCTCTAATCTCCACGTCTCTTCCAATTTACCTCCGATAAAAAATACGATGGCCTCTTTGGCAAAATTTTCGCGCGTCGTTAATTTCGATAAACGTGGTCAGGGCCTTTCTGATCCAATTTCGAGGGTGGCGACGATCTCAGAACGGGTGCAAGACATAGAGTCGGTGGCAGATGCAACAGACAGTGACCAGTTTTATCTTATGGGGATTTCGGAAGGTGGGCCCATGAGCATCCAATTTGCAGTTGAAAATCCAGATCGTGTTAAGGGACTTGTTCTGTTTGGAACGACGCCCCGCTTCAGCCGATCGGAAGATTACCCGATCGGACTATCTGAGAGGGCGCTTGACTCTGTTGGTCAAAACTGGGGCGAGGCGGTCGCCAGAGATATATTGTTTCCTAGTATATCTCGGGAGGTTATGGATGATGACACCTATCGTGGGTTTGAAAAACTGTTAGCAGACCGACGTTCTATTATTCAGATCGTCGAATATATGAAAACTTTGGACGTTCGGACGATGTTGCCGGCTATAGAGTGTCCGACATTAGTTATCCACTTTTCAGGTGATTTAGCGGTCCCCTTGCGCATGGGTAGATACTTAGCTGATCACATCCCTAATTCGGAATTTCTTGAGATCGCAGGTGTCGATCATTGCGATTTAGGAAATGCGCCTAAAACCATTGATAGGATACGAAGCTTTATCAGTAATTAGGATCCCTGATTTTTTGGTCTTTAAGACTTTAAAAGAGCGCGCGTTCGTTATAGGGGCTAGGCTGTTAAGAGACACAGTCAATAACCGGACGAAGTAGAGTATGTGTTTTACCGGAGAATAATTATGTTAATTGAGGTCAATAAGTGCCGGTTATATGTGGACGTGGTCGGTTCAGGCCTCGTCGCTGAGGGGCCTCAAATGGTCGAGCGCCCTGTGGTGTTTTTATTACATGGTGGCCCCGGAATGGACCACGCAACCATGAAACCCGATTTCAATCCGCTAGCCGATGTCGCCCAGTTGGTATACTACGATCATCGCGGCCAAGGAAGAAGCGATGCCGATAAGTCTGAAAATTGGCATCTAGATCAATGGGCCGATGATCTGCGGGGCTTAATTGATACGCTGGGCGTTAAAAACCCTGTCGTATTAGGATTATCCTTTGGTGGTTTTGTTGCTCAAAATTATGCGGTTCGACACCCCGATCGACTGCACAAATTGATACTGGCTAGCACTGTCGCGCGCATGGTACCAGAACGTGTGTTCGAAGCTTTCGAGCAATTTGGTGGAGGTAAGGCCCGAGAAACTGCAGAAAAATTTTGGGGAGATCCGACCGAAGAGAATACTGCTACTTATATGCGCGATTGCTTGCCTTTATATAATCGTACCGAGTTTGACCAAGAAGTGGGACAGAGAGCGATATGGACGCCGGCCGTGATCGAGCACTTTTCAAAACCCGGTGGTGAAAACTGGACATTCGATTTTCGTGAACAACTTGCTTCTTTAACCTGCCCGACGCTTGTTACTGCTGGCAATCTCGATCCTGTCACTCCTTTGGCAGGAGTCGAGGAAATGGCATCGCATATTCCCGATAGGCTAAGACAGTTAGAGGTTTTTAACGATTGTGGCCACGGGGTACATCACGACGACCCGCGGGCTTTTGAAGTCATGAAGAAATTTTTGGTCGAGTAGAGAGAAAAAATGGTTAAACGGTTTCATACCCAAACTGAAATAGATGCTTTCCTTGATAAACCTCGCCTTGCGATGTTGATATACCCAGGCTCGCGCCCAGCACCGACCGGCGTGCCGGTTTGGTTTGATTGGGACGGTGAAATCGTTCGAATGTTTGCTGGCCGTACAAGTCCTAAAGTCAGTCAACTTACTAATAATCCAAACATTTCGGTACTTGTTACGAATCACCTGGATGAACAAGAAGGTTGGGTCGCTTTTGATGGTAAGGTGGCGATTAAAGATTTTTCTGCGAACGGCTGGTCGCAGCTTCTCAATCGAGTAGCCCCGAGATATTGGGACCTGGCTGAACCGGATTATGCAAAGATCGTTAAGGACTGGTTAGCTGTGCCGGAAGCTTTTGTGTCGCTTGAGCTCGTGCCTGAAACGATACGCTCGGGTGCCTGACTCGGGCTGATAGAGTAATGGTGAACTCACAGCCTTTGGTGCTGGCAAATCTTACTTTGTTGGTCCATCTGGTATTTATTATTTTTTGCGTTGGCGGTGGGCTAGCTTGTTTACACAATCTGAAATGGTCTTACATACACTTGCCGGCTCTAGTGTGGGGCGCCGCCACTGAATTTTTTGGGATAATTTGTCCGCTGACTTACTTAGAGAATTTCTTTTTACGCAGAGCCGGGGCAGCCGGATATGAAGGCGATTTCTTGGAGGAGTACCTGATCGCGGTTATCTATCCGGATGGTCTCACGAGAATAACCCAGATTTGGCTTGGCGTTAGTCTCGTGAGTGTTAATTTGTTGGTTTACCTTTGGGTTTGGCGTCGATGGTCTTTATCGCGCGACCGGGATCGTGGTTTATAGAAAATCACGTACCGTTAAACGTTTCGTCGTCACCGTATGTCCGTACTTAACCAACTATATCTCAGGTACACTAACTTCGAACAAAGTGGGGGATGGCATGAGGAAGATACTGATACTGGTTGTTTTATTCTTTAGTGGGACCGTTATGGCCGATGCACGACAGTGCAAAAATTTGGTCAGGTTAACCGACCTGAATTACGCTATTGAGCCTGGTTATGTTGTTGCTGCGACCGATAAGATACCCGCTTACTGTCATGTCCGAGGGGTAATCAATCGGGCAATTAGATTTGACGTTACGCTACCTCTTAAAGGATGGAATGGTCGCTTCATGTTCTCTACTGTGGGTGGATTCGCAGGGACCATCGGAGACGTGACAAGTCTACTTTCCTCGGGCTATGCGATGGCTTCTACTGATACGGGCCATGAAATAACCGAAGGTAACGCTTTTTTGAATCAGCCAGAGGCACTGCTTGACTTTAGTTATCGTGGTGTCCACCTCGCAACCCAGGCGGCCAAAACGACAGTCCAGGCCTACTACGGTGGTCCAATCGACTTCTCTTATCTTTCTGGATGTTCGAATGGCGGTCGAGCCGCGCTCATGGAAGTCACACGCTTCCCAAATGACTATGATGGCGTCCTGGCAGGTGCGCCGCTTCAAAGTTTTAGCGAATTCATGCCTTGGGGGATACACGTAGCTCGTGCAATGAAGGCCAACCCGTTGACGGTAGAATCTCTAGACGTGCTCGCGAAAAATTCGGCGTCGGCCTGTGATGTTCTTGATGGCGTTACAGATGGGGTGATCAATGATCCTCGCCTTTGTACAGAAGAGCTTCTTGATCTTGATGGGTTAGCGTGCGGTCGCCGTGCGCAAACGGATTGCCTAACCAAGGGTCAGATAGAGACGGCGAAGCTAATCTATAGAGCGCTAAAAGATAAGAACGGAAACGTCGTCGCTCCGGGCGTCATGCCAGGCGCTGAGAATTCCGGCGACTGGGCTTTCTGGATCCTTCCCAATGATTTTGTCGGAGGAGTAGTATCACCTGTTGAGCTTCAATTTGATGCTGTCTCTCGCATCATGCGTCACTATCCCTCTTTTGATATAGACCAATTTGATCCAGCTAATGATGTGTCTGTGATCGAGCGAGAGCTCTCGCCTCTTAACGCCGATGATCCGGACCTGTCGGAATTCAGAGCTAATGGTGGGAAGCTCATTGTATATCAAGGATGGAATGATTTTCCGTTGCGGCCACAACGAGCCATCGATCACTTGCGACAAGTGGAAGCGGCGGTCGAGGGACAGGCAGATGATTTCTATCGGTTATTTATGGTCCCAGGAATGACCCATTGTCGAGGAGGCCCCGGAGCATGGCAGACGGATTATGTTAAACCGCTTGTTGATTGGCGGGAAAGAGGGCTCGCCCCAGATCGAATCGTCGGTACTCAGACGGGCAAGAATCCCGCGATGCCGCATTTGGCTCCCAACAGCAATAGCCGGACGGGCAAGACATTCAGTCGACCGCAGTGCGTGTACCCGAAACTCGCGGCTTATGATGGAAGCGGTGATGAAGGCGACGCAGCCAATTATGTTTGTCGTTAAGTTGGAGAATATTGTGGGGCGTATTTAATCGGCAGAACTGTATTGAGTGTAGGAAATTGCGATTAAGTAGGTTCGAATTTTAGGAGAAGTTGATGGGGATGATCTCAGGCCCGGTTAGTGGCGGAAAACATGGTTGGCCTTTTGCCAAATCAATGCTGGACGTAAAATCGTATGGTTATGAAGAGGCAGAGTATTTCATTGAAGGCGAGGCACAGAGTTATCGGCAAGTCGAGGGTAGTGAGTGGGGGCGGGATGGTTTTTGGCAAGCAGAACCTCATCAGACAGCTTCGTACAAAACGCGACTGTTAGTCTACCGACCCATAGAGCCTAAACAATTTAATGGTACGGTGATCGTTACTTGGAACAACGTCACAGCTGGGTACGAACTGTTTGGGGCAGATAGCCTGGAGGTTTTAGAAGGCGGCTATGCCTTGGTATGTGCGAGCGTCCAAAGAGTCGGAATCGAGGGTCTTCCACCCGTTAAACAAGGCCTCGCTGCCTGGGATCCTGAGCGATATGGGTCCCTCTCAATTCCCAGCGACGATTATTCCTATGATATTTTTTCTCAGATTGGTGCCTCGGTTGGATCGAAGCGAGGCTCATCTGATTGCGATCCTATGGTCGGATTGGAGGTAAAGAATGTGATTGCCCAGGGAGCGTCACAGTCTGCGGGTCGGTTAGGTACTTATGTGAACGCGATTGCACCTTTCGATAGAAGCTTCGACGGTTTTATTCTCAGTATCTATTTTGGTCGAGGCACCCCGCTTCAAGTGGGAGATGAGATTGTGAATATTAATACTAGCCAGTACAGCGACTCCCCGGCAGATAGATTGCGGGGAACAAATATGTTGCGAGACGATATTGACCAGCCGGTATTTATCGTGAATTCCGAGCTAGAGGCGATCGCCTGTTACGGGGTACGCCAACCCGATACCCATAAATTAAGATGGTGGGAGTCAGCAGGCACCTGTCATGTCTCCCAGCAGAGCCGCGCGTCTCGACAGCTTATGGCTGATCGTGACGGACTGATCACCCAAACTGATGACCAAGGAATCAATGCCATTCCGATTGGTCCATTGTACGATTCCGCTTTCTACCATATGCATCATTGGCTTAGCGCTGAAGTCGACCCACCGATTCAACCAAGAATCGAGTTCGAAGGCACTCCCGCGTCAATCATGCGTGATGAAGATGGAATAGCAAAGGGAGGTATCCGTCTACCACAGGTTGAGGTCCCCTTGGCAGTGAACAGCGCGATACCGTTGAAGCCGGACATTTTTGCTTATCTTGGCGGGTCCTGCCATCCATTCACGAGTGACCAAATCTCCGCACGGTATGGGGATCGTTTGTCCTTTCTGCGTGAATTTGAATCGGCAGCCAAAGCGGCTGTGAACGAAGGAGTGCTAAGGCCTCGAGAAATTTCGCGATTAACCAAAGAGGCGGACGAAATCGCTAAACTTCTTTGAATACCTTTGACCAAATTAGAAAAATATGACGTTGATTGTTTGGTGATAGGCGGCGGCGTTTCAGGCGTCGCTGTTGCTCGAACACTGTCGACTGTATTTGAAAACATTTTTCTGGTTGAAAAAAATCAACAATTAGCTCAAGAAACATCAAGCAGAAATTCTGAAGTAATACATGCTGGAATTTATTACGACAAGGACTCATTGAAATCTAAACTCTGTTTGCAAGGGAAAGTGCTTCTTTACGAATATTTAGAAGGGCGGAACATTGAACACAACCGTTGTGGGAAGTTTGTTGTTTCTACTTCTGATGAAGAATCGGAGCGGTTAAGCGATCTTTATAACAATGCAATAGCCTGCGGCGTAAATGACCTGACTTACGATGATTCTCTCAAAGCTAAATATCCTTTCATTTGCTATAAAGAGTCTGTTTTTTCTCCCTCCACCGGGATTTTTGATAGTCATTCGTTTATTCAATCGTTGAGCAGAGATTTTCAAGGCCAGGGAGGAATAATATTGTTAGGAAATGAAACTTCAGATATGAGTCAAACGAGTCGGGGGTTTGAGGTTGTCGTCGAAGATCGAAATACAAATGATCAGTTCATTATTAATTGTAGGGTGCTGATAAACTGTGCTGGACTTAATGCAGTCTCAATTGCGCATAGGATTCTTGGGGAGTCCAGGTACAAAGAAAAATTTGTAAAAGGCGAATACTATGTTTACCAGGGCAAAGAAAAACTAGACCATCTGATCTATCCAACACCAAATCAAAATAGTATCGGGCTGCACGCGACCATAGACCTGGGCAGAGGCATCAGGTTTGGACCGTCGGCCTTTGTGACAGATGAAATAGAATACAGCTTATCTGAAAATCGGAAACTGGATTTTCTGCATTCGATCCAGTCTTACTGGCCAGGTATTCAGGGCGAAGACCTTACTCCAGGATACTCTGGTGTGAGGCCAAAGTTGGAAGGTGTCGAAGACTTCATCATAGATTCGGGCTCCGTTGGGAGTGCTCAACATGTCAATATTCTTGGATATGCTTCTCCTGGTCTTACCTCTTCCTTGGCTTTAGCCAACGAGGTTTTAGAAAGGCTAAGTTAAATGACTATTTGACGCTTTCGTCTACTAGTTGGGCATTGTTAAAGAAGGGAAACTCAAACAATAGAATTATTCTTCCTTAAACCAAAGCGTGATTAGGGTCCAATATATATCCAAATACACGCCTAAACTCTCCTATTTTTGTTCGGAGGCCCGAAACGTTAGGAATTGATTGTTGGCTGGCATCGAACGATCCTCGACAAACGATAAACTGGAATCTTTCGCTAGTTCACAAACCCATTCGAAATCACGAATGCCACTCTTTGGATTCCGTTTTTTAAGCCACTCATCAAAATCGGCGTTTGATGGAGTCGTAAATTCGCCTCGGTACTTAAATGGCCCGTACAGCATTAGAACTCCATCCTTTGTTAATGTCTTAGCTGCGCCTCGAATCAAATTTTCGCCCAAAGCCATGCTCACGATATGGATTACATTTGCTGAGTAAACGCAGTCTATTTTTCCTGAGGGCCATTCGCCCAAAGAAAGATCGAGGTGCGTTGGTGTCAAGATATTGGAACTGCCGTAATTTGAAACATTATTCATTAGAGTTGGTAGGGCCGAGGGACAGTCGGTAGGTTGCCATCGGATGCCTTGGAGAGCAGCTGCCATATGAATTGCATGCTGACCTGTGCCGCTACCGACCTCAAGCACGAACGCGTCATCCGAAAGCCAGTCGATCAACACCTGTAAAATCGGAGCCTTGTTGTTGTCGGCTGCCTGGGAAAATCCTTCCATTTTTTATCCTATTGGATCTCTAGGTCTGCCCACCTAATTCCCAGGGCGCTTTAAGGCTGCTGATTCGTCCTGGTCAGCTCGCGACGAGGTTGCCTTGATCCTTGGATCTGGCATATAGCCCAACTAGCGCACACCATAAAGTAATCCACGCTAGGTAGATCGCGATGTCGCCAACAGGGTTGAATACGGCTGTTAGAAAAGCAGTACGAGCGACGATCCAACAAGACCAAAATGTAATGAGTTTGGGTAAATGTTTAAGGTCTAGAAAATGCCAGGCCAGCGTTCCGGTAATCGCAAACGTCATCAATTGCGCAAGCGGTACGGTAAAAATAAAGAAAAGGTCCCCAGTTAGGTCCCAGCTTGGCGGCATGTACTCGACTAATACTTGGATGAACATAAGGTCTTCCAGAATCCCATGGGCGAGCCCAAGGAAAACAATGCCCACCCAACCAAGAATAACTTTGAACTTGCTCATGATCACACTCTATAAAAGATCTAAAGTTTGGAGACGACCTAACCGCCGCTTACAACCGCCTTTACCTCTTCCAAGACCTCTGACCAGTCAGCGCGTGATCGATAGCCTTCTTCTGCCCATTTGGCCAGAATCTCTCCTTCTGCAGAGAGCAGAACTACGCCAGGATAAGGCACGCCGTAAGCAAATGTTCCTGGACCGTACTCTTGATTGCGTATCCCCCAAGCTTCTACATGCTTGCGATCCTCATCTCTCAAAACAGGGAAGTCGATATTCCATTTTTTATCAAAAGCTTTGATGATCTTGGGATCGTCGTAAGTCATGCCAACAATACCCACACCGATGGATTTAAATTGGTCTTTTAAATTATTCAGTTTCACGAACTGACGAATGCAGAAAGGTCACCAATCGACGGAGCGGTTGAAGACAAAAAGCAGCCCATTAGAGCCTTTGAGGGTTTCTAAATCTTGTCGGTTGTCGTGTTGATCAAGTGAGGACAACATAGGGGCCATCGAGCCGATATCCGGTCCCCATGAGGCAGCATATTCTGACTGCGCATAGGCGAGCTGGCTTAACAAAGCCAAAGTAGTTGTCAACAAAGAGCAACGTATAGCCCCAAGCAGGTTAACTCTCCATTTTTTCAAGATTTTCTCCTAGAAAATTGGTTGGGACGCTAGCAGAAGCAAGTTACTTTAAAACCCCCTTCGCCACACGACCATTTAAAAAGTATATGGTTTCTTCGCTCTTTGATAAAGCACATAGTTTGCTTGTCAATGGCGATAGGGTATTACCCATTTTTTACAGTACTCATAACTTTCTGTTTACATAATCCTATAACGATAATACGCTTTTAGTCGAAAGGATTAGTTGCTGATGAACAGGCTTTCAAGTGCTTGTGGCGTATCGTTAATGAAGCTGGTTTGGCCAGGAGTAAATGTGTTCACGCGATGGCTTCTCCTTGGTTATTGATCACAAAGCGTTTTACGATGTGATTGAGCCTAGTAAGACAGACCCTTATATTCGACGATTAATTCGCCTGCTTAATTATGGTGTTAAGCTTGAGCAAAAGAAGTATTGGATTGACCCATGGCAGCCGTCTCTAGTTTAACGAGGCACTACTATCCAATGCATAGGCTAATAATAAGGAAGGAGAGAGAACGATGGATTTTGGTGTTCAGGTAAACGTTTACCGAACCGAATGGTCAGCCGTACGCGCATCTGTTGAAGCGATGGAGGCTGGTGGTTGGGATAGCGTCTGGTTTGCGGATCACTTCATCCCGCCAGGCGGCGGAGGTAATGATGAACAGGAAGCCATGACGGCATTCGAGGGTCTCGCGGCAATCGCGATGGCGGCTGGTATGACGAAGAAGCTGCGACTGGGTAACCTGGTGTTGGGTAACACCTACCGAAATCCGGCGCACACCGCGAAGATCGCGGGTACCATCGATACGATGAGTGAAGGTCGTTTCACGCTCGCCATCGGCGCCGGTTGGTATCAGCGCGAGCACGAAGCTTACGGTTGGAAATTTCCGTCAATGAAGGAACGTCAGGATCGTTTTGAAGAGGCTTGTGAGCTAATTCGGCTGCTGATCAGAAAGAATGAACCCGTGGACTTTGATGGTACCTACTACAAACTGGACCATGCACAACTGTCACCAGGTAACTACGAAGACAGCAAACCGATCCCTATTATGGTGGGTGGTACAGGACCTAAGCGTACACTGCGTACTCTGGCGCGCTATGGTGATGTGATGAACCTGGATGGCTGGGCGGGCGGTGGGATGTCGTTGGAACTTTACCAAGATAAGGCCGCGATTCTTGAGAAGCACTGTGAAGACTGTGGTCGTAATCCCGCTGAAATTCGCCGTACCCTGTTGATGCCTTGCTACCTCACTGAAGATAAGAGTCTGGTCGATCGTGTCATTAAGGGCCTTGGACCAGGCACTGTGGCAGGCTCTAAGCAGTACATCATCGATCGTATCGGCGAGTTTCAGGATGTTGGGATTGCTGAGATCATGTTTGGAGGTATCAACTCTGGGGATGTTGAGCGTCTGAATATGTTCGAGCAGGAAGTTGTCAGCGCATTCCGATAACGACTGGCAAAACTGAATCCATCGTTATGTCTCTTTTCTTTGTTGAATGAGATGACACGGCATTCACTTTGAACTGCACATAGCGGTCAGCAACGGTTCCAATCGTCGGCTAAAGTCGTCGACACAAAGATTTGGTTTGTACAATCGCTCCAATTCGAAACCGCGCGTGAAATTAATTAGCGTGAGCGCCGCTTCAGTAGGCCGCTGAACTTTGGCCTTTTCTAGTGCAGTGGCAATTAGGCAAGCGGCTCGTTTTTCCCAGGCGTTCACTGCCTCTGCCAGTTTGGCGTCCAAGCTTGCGGCCAATAGTAATTCGTACTCAGCGCGCAACATTGGAATGTCATTAAATTCGTTGGTGATCAAGCTTAATAATCCTTCGCGCACCGCCTGCGCAGGCGGAACGTCAGGTTCGTGTGCACGCTGACTCATTGAATCATCGAGCTGCTGTAGGTAGGCCATGAATGATTCGCGAAGCAACTCGGCGCGACCTGAAAAATGGTGAGTCGTGGTGCCAGGCGACACGCCGGCAAGTGCTGCTACCCGGCGATGTGTCACAGCATCTACGCCTGCGCAACTAATCAAGTGCAAAGTTGCTGCGATGACTCGGTCGCGAGGGCAGAGTTTTTGGATTTCTTTTAATTGTGTAGACGACATAAAGTCAGTATAGATTTTCTTGTACATATGTACAAACCGTAGGCTCGTTGGTACGATGAAGTGATCATGAACTAGACGGACAATAAACAAAGGAGAGGGCGATGAATCTTAGAGCAGACGAGACGGATAAGAAGATGGGAGAAAGATCGCAGGCTGTAAGGGCTAAACTCATCAGCAGAACTCCTAAAAGCGGTGAAATGGCTCGCAGAGGTCACCCTTCCTTGGCGATGGAGGTTGTTCAAACTGTTGATATGCCTCATCAAATTTATATTGACTCCGCCGAAGGCCCGTACCTAACCGATTTAGATGGAAATCAATACATTGATCTTACGTGTGGTTTTGGACCAAATGTTGTTGGTAACAAGGCAGAACCAGTGGAAGAGGCTCTTGCTGCACAAATCAAAAAAGGTTGGCATTACGGGATCCCTGGCGCGGAACAGGCTCGACTTGCAGAATTAATTAAAGAGTCTTCTTCAGCTGTTGATGAGGTGATGTTTTGTAATTCTGGTAGCGAAGCGACCATGTTTGCTTTTAGAGCGGCTAGGGCCTTGACCGGTAAAAGAGTGATCGCCTTATTTGATGGTTCATATCATGGTATTCACGACTATGCGTTAGTAAAGGCTGGTCGCAAGAGCGAACGTTCAGAACCGTCCAGCGTCGCTCTTGGAGCGGGCGTTCCTGAAGAAGTATCGAAGGATTTGATGATGATGCTTCCGTATCGAGACGAGAATGCCTATGAACTGATTAGAAAGCACAAAGACGAACTAGCATTGGTGGTCATTGAGCCAGTGCAGAGCTCTAATCCTAGACTTGATAATCAGCAATTTCTAGATGGGTTAAGAGACATCTGCACCGAGTGTGGGGTTCTTCTTATGTTTGATGAAGTCATCACGGGTTTCAGGATCGAGTACGGAGGCTGCCAACAGTATTACGATATCAAGCCCGACCTTGTGACCTATGGAAAAGCAGCAGGTGGCGGTATGCCTATTGGTGTAGTTGCTGGTTCAAAGCGTGTAATGAATACGTTTTCCGGTGCCGATGACACACCCGCAATCTTCGCAGGCGGAACGTTTAACGGACATCCACTCACAATGGTGGCGGGCATCGCAATTTTGGAATACCTCAAGAACAATCAAGAAGAAATATATCCTTACTTGCATGAGCAAGGAAACAGGATAGCTTCTGAAATCAATGAATTTTGTCTGTCTAACAATATCCCGGCTCAAATGATGAATGCAGGCTCTATGATGCACCTGATGTTTAGTGGGGAAACTATCGAGTCTTCTAGAGATATTGACCAAAGCTTATATAAGTTAGAAAAAGAGTTTTATCTTCATCTTCTTGGTCATAATGTGATCGTGCCTGGGATTCATCTGGCCTTTATTTCCTTTGCACACAAACCAGATATAGTTGATCAAGTCATAAACGCATTCAAGAGAACCTTCGAAGATCTTAGAGAAGATGGATATTTATAGTCTGAGTTGAATGTCTATACTTTCGGGGAACAAAAGATAATGATCATCCAATATGTATCAAAGAATGAAGACTGAGCCTCCCAGCAATGACCCCGCGCGTGAACAACTTCGCGCCGAGCTAGCAGTCGCCGCACCATATGTGGGCAACTTTGAGCCACGCTTGGTGTTTACATGTCTGTGGGGACTCGTTGGTTGGGCACTGTGCGCTACCCTCGGGGTAATGGAAATCTTGCCCTATTGGTTAACTGTCTCTGTTGCCAGCATCATCGTCTTTTGTCTTTACATGCCTATGCACGAAGCAACACACGACAACATTCGAGGCGATGCCAAACAGCTCGCCTGGGTAAACGAAATGGTCGGCTGGGTCTGCTCAATTCCCCTGCTACTTGACTATCCCTCACATCGCATTATGCACATGGCCCACCACGCACATACTAACGATTCTGAAAAGGACCCGGACTTCGAAGTGGCTGGGTCACTATCAAAAGCTCTGATGGTTTCATTGCTGCAGATACCCATTTTAATGCTGGTTGGTATTGCTGCATGGGTGCCAACCACTCGTCGCTCGCTGGCTGCCGGGTTCGCGAAAGGCACCGGTGAAAATAAAGCGAACAAAGTGATTGTTGATTTGCGTCGATTCAACACCGGTGTTTTGGTCATTATGACTTGCATGATATTTCTAGGCGCAGGCTTTGAAGTTTTAATGGTGTGGCTTCTACCGGCCACTATCGGACTTGGCATTGTCAGTATGAGCTTTGCCTGGCTGCCGCACCATCCGCACAATGGGCATGGCCGCTACACAAACACGCGCGTGACTCTATTCCCGGGTAGTGGCGTGCTAAGTCGTGGTCATGATCGACACATTATCCATCACATGTTACCGAGAGTCCCTCACTATCATATCGCTCCAGTGTTCGATGATCTACAGGAGGTTCTAGAGGCAAAGGGCACTCGTATCGAAGGACCTAATACCAAAATGTCAGCGAAGATTTATATTGGTTGGGATGTTGAAAGAAACGAAGAGATTCGGCGAGCTGCTGAAGAGGCTGACGCAAGTAACGAGTCGCCCGCCAGGTTTAGAGCACCTATTCAGAAATAATAACAACTTGAGTAAGGGGAATACATGAGCACACCGCTTACGAAACAGCAAATATCGGACTTTGAAATCGAAGGCATCGTAAAACTGCCCGGTATCGTCAACGACAATTTATTAGAAAAACTTAATCAGTGTTTTGACTGGTCAGTCGCGAACCCCGGACCCATCGCGGTCGGAAAGCCAACCGGAGAGAACATCAATTTTGTCGATAATGGAAATCCTGATGCCTATCAAATGTACAGCGACCTGGTATTAGAAAGTGGCTTCGGAC
>CAZYHH010000023.1:0-1407 GCA_964647295.1 uncultured Pseudomonadales bacterium | reverse complement strand
AGTCAGAATATGTTGGGTTTTTCGCGGAAGAGATTTACTTAAAAAAAGGAAAGTCGAGGCCGAGTTATTGGCATCAGGACACCGTCTATTCACCATGGGGCGGTGAACACTGGGCTAATTTCTGGATACCTCTGGTTGAAATGACGGCGGAGCAAGCGATCCGTATTGTTCGGGGTTCGCACAAAGGGATCATGTACGACGGCACCACCTTTAACCCTGCGGATCCCACGGAACCGTTGTGGGGAGAGGCTGGTGATTTTCCACGATTACCCGACATCGCAGCCGAATTTGAGGCAGATCCTACATCCTGGGACATCGTGGGGTTTGATGTATCACCTGGAGATATCGTCATACTGCACCCTCATGCGCTTCACGCTGGCGGAAAGAGTGACGCGGAATTTCAAATTCGTCGCAATCTGGTCCTACGTTTTTTCGGGGACAAGTCGCACTATAGCGCCCACCTGCCAGATGCCCCTGTGATGTACGATAACAAGCCCATTCGCGCGATCGGCGGCGGTTTCTTGACCGACGGCGATCTTTATCGACCGGCGTCCATGATCCAGGCAAATGTCTGAGCTCGCCTTTCATGAAGTTTTGAAGTAAGTAACCATAGGCTTGTAGTTTTGATCGAAAATAGCGAATTGTGGCGGTTGTTCGACAATATTGGGATGCGGTGCTAGGGCCTGGCGCATTGGCAACAACTGAAACCTTTATGGCAGGCAGCAGACTGAAAATGGCGCTTATTGGCTGCGGCGGCATCGCGCAATTGCACTGGGAGGGAATCCAACGGATTGCGACACGTGTCGACGTGACGGCGGTTGTCGATAAAAACCCTGATGCGGTGAACGCGATGGCCGAGCAGACCAGCGCCCATCCATTCACCGATATCGAAGAAGCTCTTAAGATGGGTGATTTTGATGCAGTGGATATCATGTTGCCGCACGATCTTCATGAATTTGCAGCATTGGCTTGTTTCGATGCAGGCAAGCACGTACTGCTAGAAAAACCGATGGCGCATTCGCTGGAAAGTGCTGAGAGTATTTTAGAGGCAAGCAAACAGGTAGATACAGTGTTCATGATTGCGGAACAGGCTCAGTACTGGACCGATGTAGTTAAGGCCCGCGAATTGATGGACGCAGGTGCAATCGGTGACGTGATCAGTGCCAGCGGAAACTTCTATGACCGTGTCGTGATCGACCCAGATTCGCCAGTACCGTGGCGGTACAGCCTTGCGATTTCAGGTGGCGGTCTCACCATTGACGGGGGCGCACATTGGATCAGGCCTCTGCGCATGATGATGGGTGAAGTCGACGAAGTGATTGGTGTGATGGGCCATCACGTGCCGCGTATGGAGGGCGAATCATGGTCGCGCATGTTGATGAAGTTTAAAACTGGCACCGTCGGCGT
>CAZYHH010000022.1:0-19115 GCA_964647295.1 uncultured Pseudomonadales bacterium | reverse complement strand
AGATCTGACCTACAGCTATACCGGTTTCGACTGGAGCAGCGATGGCAGTATTACGACTATTGAGGTTGGTGCTCGAAACTTGACCGACGAGTACCCTCATCCAGACGGAGCGTTTGGTGCTGGTATCGAACTAGCACTTCACGATCCAAGAGGTAGGATGCTGTTCACTAGAATTCGTCACGAATTCTAGGATCAGGATAAAATGATCAGGCTCCAGTCCTGATCATTTGAGATTTAAAAACCCCAGCTTTGCTGGGGTTTTTTTTGAAAAGCTTATATGTTCTGTGGCTATTACTCACAATTATCGGTCTCGCTGACTGACTGAGATTGTTGACGATTAGCGAATGGGAAAACCACCGACCCAGATGGGGCTAGACCATGCCATCGAGTCGTCCACCTGTTTAACGCGGATGTAGTAATAGTCACCGTGTCGATCGCCTTTATCAGAGAACTCGAATGCCACGTCTCGTGCACTTAGGTTGTTTAGCCTTTTCAGCGTTACGGTGTCTTCATACACATCGAAGGGTATGGATCGTGAGGCTGATCCTTTGGCGAGTTCTTTTAGCGAAATTTTCACTGTTGTCGCAGGGACTAACGCGTGTTTTCGAAAAATAGGAGGACCGCCTCCATATTCCTGGTCTTCTAACAGATTAATGGTAATCGTGGCATCGCTGGTAATGTTGCTCAGACTTAAATTTAGAGAACTCGAATCCCCTCTGGTTGCAGTGGCAAAACGATAAGTCCCTGGATTGTCCTCTACTGCTGTGATCGATTGGATGTTTGGGTTGTAAAAGTCTGTCGAAGTGATCAGCGAGAGCTTCGCGCCCCTGACGGATAAGGTACCAATCCAAGGGCGCCAGCCCCTAGGGTTGTCTCCCGGATGTTTGGGTGTTGCGTCACTCTCGAAACTCAGCGTGTAGATTCCATCGTCTAACTCGGGCGTCGTGATGATTGAGGTGGGACGAATCTGTTGGATTTCTATTCCATTCTTTAGGAGTGTGATGGTTTCAATGGAATCGGTACCTATCACTCTACCTTCAATTTTTCTGGATTCACTAAAGGAAACACGCTCTCCCATGTTTGCTCCATTGAGGGAGAGATCTAAGATGAGGCGTTCTCCCGTGGTCGCGTAAGTTTGACGATTTTTCATTGCGTCGAATATTTGATCTCGAGTGAGATCGGTTGAAAAGACTGCGGCCAGCCCGCCACGCTGCGATAACCCCTTGCCCTTTGGTGAGGTGTAGCCAGGTTGACTCAGATGGTTGTCGCTTGCCGCAATGAACCCAATTTGCTGTCCATGCTTTAGGTATTGCTGGCCGAACCATTCAAAAGACCCGTGTTGCGACATGATTTCGATTAACGGTTGGAGTTTTGGATCGCCGAGTCGGTAGTTGCCCGATTGGTGGGCATGGGGGATGACGACGATATCGTCAGGATCGTTGTTTGATTTTAGACCGGCATAGAGTTCGGAGAGACTGGGATAGAATTGAGTAGGAATCCGTTGTCGTCCCTTAGCGGTACGAAACAGTACGTTATGGTGGCCACCGTACAGGTTTCTCGTGGTCCATTCGTAGCCCAGATAGGCGATAAAACGGTTTTCTTCAGAATATTGCTCTACATTTTCTCGTAAGACATTCCACTCGTGATCGTCAGTCCAGATGTCATGCTCAGAGTGAGTGACGAAGTCCAGACGAGCATCTTCTTTCGCCCATTGCATAAACCGATCTGGGGTCCCAATACCCTCAGCGAAACCCGAGTGGCCGTGCGTATCGCCCCAGAAAACCCGAGGGTGTGTTGCAGAAACAAGAATCGGATTGCCTTCTCCTTGAATTCGACCATCGGCTGAGCGCACTAGGATTTGATAAGCGCCGGGTTTCTCAATCGCAATGTCGGTTAAAGTAGCAATGGCCTCATTGCTGGATTGGATTTCACCCAAGAGTGTCTCGTTGGCGAAGACTTTCCAATGTGGATAAGGTGGTTGGGCCCGATTAAAGTCGGCATCCTCAGCCCTTATGGATAGGCTGAACTTTTCGTTTGGTCTCACGACCGAGGGTGCAAAGGCATGCACTCCGCTGATTGTTGACCCGACTACTCGGATCGGTTGGATTGGAAGCGAGAATTGGATGCCCGAGCCGTCGAAATCTAAATACAGTGGAAAGGGCATACGGTCCGTCGAAAACGAAGGCATCTTTAGACCTCTAGCTCCTTCGCTTTTCCCTCCATAGGTGATCGTGACTTGGTCTCCTTTAGTCAGTTGGCCCGAGACAACACGAAAGAAGAGCACCGGAGCAGCTCCCCGAAAACCGCCGTGCATGCCGTTGATGAGAGCCGTCGAAGATTCGAACAAGACGGTTGGGTTTGAGCTTTGGATGGAGACGTGGTTGTCCGAGCTGGGATCAGTTGTTTGGAAGGGCCCGTGGTTTGCCATAAAGTGTTTGGCGATGATCACGCCTCCTCCCTTGGTGATCGGCCGTCCGCCTAGCGTATAGGTTTGCTGAATGGTACCCCAAGAATTTGCCTGAAAAGGACCTAGGGTAGCCTTGAGCGTCCCGATGGCCTTTGGCGTATCTTCGTGCATGGCCAACTCTGTTACGTAGTTGTCCAGCGTCAGTATAGCGAGCCTGTTGGCGCTGTCGGCGGGATTAGGTCGAATGGTGGCGGTCAGGTTCACTGGAATATAGCCCCCGTTTAGGGCAAAGGCATTCACCCAATCCCACATAATCTGAGAGCGTTCCAGGACATTGGTCGAATCGGTGGGATTTGTTTTCACTCGTAACTTCAATTGTTCAACTTCGTTTCTGAGTTCCGGGCTCAGATAATCTGATCCATTGGCCACCAGATGAGTGGGCGCGAGACAAAAGAAAAGGATTATCGATGAAAATGTGGTGATGACTTTACTCAATGATGTTCCCTCCAAATTGAAAGCTGACTATATCACTATCGACATTGATCGTATTTCCTTGGGGTTTTGCTTGGTGATAAGCTTGAAAAAATCAAAATATAAGGTCGCCATTATGAAATTAGGACTAGGTATTGGACCGCTGGGAGCGCCGGGTGGCGAGAAAATGGTGGAGCTAGCTAAAGAGGGCGAGAATCTTGGCTATGACACGATTTGGTGTCCCGAGATATATGGCGCTGATTGTTTTACGCCGCTAGCCTGGGTTGGAGCGCACACTTCGAAAATTAATCTGGGTACCTCAATTATGCAGATTTCTGCGCGTACTCCTGCTAGTGCGGCCATGCACGCGGTCGCATTAGATTATCTGTCTAATGGTCGATTGATATTGGGTATCGGAGTGTCCGGGCCACAGGTGGTCGAGGGTTGGTACGGTCAGCCGTACCCTAAGCCCTTAGCCAGAACGAGAGAGTGGATGCAGATCTTTCGTAAAATCGTTGATCGCAAGGAGCCGGTTGCCTTTGATGGCAAACAATATCAACTGCCGCTTCAGGGCGGGATGGGTCTGGGCAAGCCGCTGAAGTTGATTCAGCACCCGATTCGAGAGCATATACCGGTTTATCTGGGGGCTGAAGGACCTAAGAACGTCGCGTTGAGTGCGGAGCTGTGTGATGGCTGGATCCCGATGTTTTTGTCTCCCTACAGGATGATGGACGTCTATCAGGATGCGATGTCGATCAGAGCGCCCGATTTTGAGATAGCAGCAACGGTCCCGGTGATTATTGACGACGATTTAGACCGTGCGCTCGGTCAGATCAAACAACAGGTAGGATTTTATGTGGGCGGCATGGGGGCCAAAGATTTTAATGTTCACAAAGATCACATCAGCCGATTCGGATTTGCCGAAGCCGCTGACAGGATCCAGGATCTGTTTTTATCGGGTCAGCGCGATCAGGCGATCGCGGCGGTTCCTGATGAATTGGCAGACGAGATTTCGCTGTGCGGTCCAAAAGAGAGAATCAAAGAAAGACTGCAGGCCTGGAAGGACAGCCCAACTACGATGATCAACGTCGGCTCGTCCGATCCGGATACCCTGAGGTTTATGGCCGAAGAAGCACTTTAGAATCTAATGGCCGAACGATGGGCCGAGCCTAAGGCGGTTTCGAAAGAAGGTCGCCTACGTGCTGAACAAATTGAGAGTTGGCGGGAAGAAGGGTTTGTATTGGTCAGCAACCTGCTGCCCAAGTCTTTGGTATCTCGGCTCAGGGAAGATGCGTTGTCGTTCTATCCTGGCCCTGACGAAGCAGACATCGCCCGTTATAACCATTTCGGTTCGAGTGGGCGTTTCGTGTTTCCGTCAGCGTATGATTCGGCTAACGAAGTGAGTCTTCATCCGCTGTTGTTGGCCGCGGTTGCTGATCTGCTGGATGTAACCGTGCCGGACATACGATTGACCCAATCGGACTTATGGCCTAAATATGGTGGAAGGATTCCCGAAGAGAGATCCGAAAATACGGATCAGCGTATCCATTGTGACTACCCAAATCACACGCTGACCCATCCACCAGAGTGGGATCACCCCGAGGCGGTTGAGATCATTATTTATCTTTCTGAAGAATCAGTTTGTAGGGGATCGACCGCGGTTGTGCCGAGGTTAGGACCGGATGATCCTGCTTATCGTTGGCCGATAGTCGACACTCCAGGAGTCGCCGGTCTCAATTACGTCGACGATAAATTTAAAGCTGAACGTTATCTGCAAGAGCAGCTTCCAGAGGCTGCAACTTTTCGGGAAAAGGAACTATACGCGAGGGAAGTTAAAACTCGTTATCGGGCAGGAGACATCATTTTTTATCGTCATGATACCTGGCACCGTGGTACTCCGGTCACTCAAGGCGCTCTTAGGCTTGTGCAGAACATGACATTTAAGAAAGCCACCAGTGATTGGGTGAGCGTACTCCACAATGGATGGGCCTGGTCGCTTTACCGGGCGGGTCATGGACCAGAAAAATTGATTGCCGGCCTTGATCCTGATCAGCGCAGTGTTCTGGGTTTCCCTTCACCAGGACACGAATATTGGACAAACGAGACTATCCAGGCTGTCCAGGCCCGTTACGAACCTTTCGGTATCGACATGAAGCCGTACAAAATTGCTTTAACTAACGGTAGGTAAGACTATTCCGTCAGGCTAATCCGTGATTGCTCCCAGCACCAAGTGTCGTAGGTACTCTTGTACAGGGTATCGACCGCCAGGCATGAATTGAGTCATGAAAACGCACATCAAATCTTCTTGGGGATCGACCCAAAAGCGAGTCCCGGCTGCGCCGCCCCACCCGTAGTCGCCTGCTGACTGCATGTTTGGCGCAGCTGCAGGGTTGATACAAACCGAGCCGAGGAGGCAAAATCCGACGCCCTTAAATGCTGATTCAGAGAAACCACCCGCACCCATGGATTCCATATCCTGGTTATCGGGCAGATGGTTTTGCGTGGCATATTCAACGGTCTTACGGCCTAAGATGCGCACGCCCTCTAGTTCTCCTTTGTTTGCCAGCATTTGTCCGAAGCGCAAGTAATCGGGCAATGTCGAAATCAAGCCGCCGCCACCGGATTTGAACGTTCTGTCTTCAAGGTAGGGGCTGGAATCGGGTGCTTCGAAAGGCACAAGCGGTCCCGCAGGTCTTGCGTAGTTCGTTGCGAATCGGTCTAGTTTATTCTCAGGTAACACGAATCCGGTATCGACCATCTTTAGTGGCTCGAAAAGGTTTTCTTGCAGGAAATTCTCGAAGCCCATTCCGCTTAGTGCTTCAATCAGTCGACCCTGCAGGTCAGTACCAAAGCTGTAATTCCAGGAAGAGCCTGGATCAAATCTTAAGGGCAGTTGGCTGATTTTCGCGCTAAAGCTGGTTAAATCATCGTCAAAAGAGCCGACCTTTTTGTAACGGTACATTTCATCGACCGCGTCGGGCACTCCTTCAAACCCGTAAGTAAGCCCTGCTGTATGAGTCATGATATGCCTGGGCGTAATTGAATGGGTTGCGTGGCGCGTTACTGGCAGGGCAGCAGTACCCCCCGTGAATACCTGCATGTCTTTGAATTCAGGAAGATATTTTTCGATCGGGTCGTCGAGTTGAAATTTCCCTTGTTCATAGAGAGTCAGCAAGGCGACCGAGGTTATCGGTTTAGACATTGAATAGATTCGATGTATCGTATCGCTTTGCATTGTTGTTTTTGACTCTCGGTTGGCCTGTCCAAAGGCCTTGTAATAGACGAGTTGTCCTCTTCGCATAACCGCAAAAGATGAACCGGCTAACTTTTCTTGGTCAATATAACCTTGCAAATAAGCATCTATTAAGTTTAACCGATCAGGCGACATGCCTTGGGATTCGGGAGTTTCAAGTTTTGGCAATTCGCCAACTTTCCAATTCATCTTATTTCCTTATTTTTTTACTTTAATTAAGTAACCCGAGCTCAAAGTAGGAGTCAATTGTCGCCTTGACAGTTTCCTCTATGGAGTAGGTTGTGAGTCCGAGTTCTTCTCTTGCTAGTGAGCAGTAAGACCTGGGCGAGTCGTATGTAGCCATGGCCGGGGTACCGTCAGACATTTCTTCGCCCCCGACGCTCTCTATGTTGGGAAATAATCGCTCCATTAACGATTGGAGTTCCCAGGTAAATAGTTCGCCTGATCGGTCGCTTGCGGACAAAATGTAGCGACTGCCATTTTGTCCTATTGCGGTTTCTGCGCACAGGCGATGCGCTCTAGCTACATCTCTTACGTCAACGTTGTTCCAAAGCATGCGGCCGCCCTTGGACTTTTTGTAGGGTTTACCCTGTGCCATTTGTTTCATACAGTTTTGCCAACTCCAGCCCTGATCATGATTTGCACACATCAGTGGACCGATAACGTGCAGAGGTAAAATCGCCATCGCCTCGAAGGTACCTGTTTTTTCGGCCTCTTCATAAATCATTTTCTCGGTGTTGGCTTTGGCCATCGCATAAGCGATATCTCGATTCTCTGGTATTCTTGCTTCGGTCCAATTGCCCTTGTAGCCGTCCACATTGTCGCCGCACCAATCCTTTTCGGAGAAGATATAGCCTTCCGGCCTGGGGTGACCTACGGCGGCGAACGAACTGGTGAAGACAAAGCGCCTGATTGACGCTGATTTTTTGACCGATTCGAGAACGTGGTCATTTTCCGTGAAACAGCCGTCGTAGACTTCTTGGGGTGTCTCTTTGTTGTAGCCGACCGCAGCGCCGGCGTGGATAGCAGCAGAACAACCATTGAATGCCTCATCATAACTTCCTCTCTTAAATAGGTCTGCTTCATAAAGGACGACCTTCCCAGGGGCTGATTGACTAAGGGTCATTAAGTGATCTACTTTGATTGGGTTTGATTTATCTCGGACGCATGCGTGGACTGTGTAGCCTTGTTCGACGCAGTCTTTGACGATCCAGGAGCCGATATAACCGCTAGCACCGGTTACCGCGATAGGTCCGTCGTTCGGCGATACCGGCAGCGAATTTGATTCGTTCATTTTGTCTTCCCCACTCAATAATTGCACTGGCGTGGCTGAATGTAGCAGGAGCTGTATAGTTTGGATAGTTTGAGTAGAGGAAAGACTGGGATATAGTCGCTTGAAAGAGCGCGAACAGTTTAGGGAGGTTGGACAATGACTAGCGTGGATAATCGAGCATCAAATTTGTTAGCAGTGATGCCTGAGGGCATCGGTGATCTTACCTTTGGTTCAGAGGAATGGGTGGCGGTAGCGTCAGACGAGATGAGCCGATCGGTCGCAAAACATGCGCGTGGTTTGGTTGATCTGGGGGAGTTTACTTTTTGTGAGGTTGCCCATAATCCTCCAGCCTACCTTCATTGTGGGAATAAGCTGTCCTGGCACGCGAAGTTTTATAATGATTCGGTTGAGGTGGCGGTGGGTGAGTTAAGTAATGACGAGTGCGACTACAAAATGCAAGGAGATCACTCGGTGATCAGTAATTTTTCTCGAATCCTTAACTTTGGCAGGGATCCGGGTCTGGTTAATTTGGCGCAATCTCGGTTGGCGCGGCTCTCTCGTTGGGAATTACACGGAGAGATGACCGATCATCCTGTTCTTGGTGTGGTATTGAGGTCTATGCATGATGCTATGGCATATCGAACGATGCCTCGGTTCACTTTTATGACCCCAGAATGGGTCAGCTCGGCGAGGCATGTACTGTCCAGTCGCGCTAGTAGCGAAAAATATGCCGAGACCATCAAGGATATTCAATACACATTTTCCGAAGAGTTTATTAATACTCCGAGTTATGCATTCCCGGACGGTTCTCATGGTGGGTTTTGGGTGCGGTTTGACCGGGGAGAAGTAGCAGTGGGCGCTGGGCCGTTACCCGAGAATCTGGGTCCAGCAGATCAACTTACAAAAGGTGAATATGTTCCAGTGGTACCAGTGGGCCGAACCGTTAACGCGGCTATGACAGACGAAGAAAAGGCCGAACAGGCAAGTTATAGCAGGCTCGCCTTTAAGGCAGATGAAGAGTCAGGGAAGCCGCCGGTAGATCAGTCTTCTCCTTCTGGGAAAGGTGAGATGCCTGCTGAATTAGCTAAAATTTTCGCACCGCTCCACGATGAGCTCTCGAAAAGGACTTCTAGTGAGCTTCCCTCCGATTTTGATCAAAATGTGACATCTCGATGGAGCCAACCACAGCTGTTCGACAGACCAGAAGGCTATGACGCCAGTTGGCTCAGATTTGATCAGGTGGATATATACGGCAACTCAAGATGAACGATTATTTTGATAGAGTGAACCCTGTATAGCCGTTACTCGCTATTTCGTCGCATCGGTTTCTGTATTCTCCAACGCCGCCAACATAGGGCATAAATATTCGGGGTTTCCCTGGTATGTTGGCTCCGAGATACCAAGAGTTGCAGCTGGGAGCAGTAAACATGGACCCGACTGCCACTTCGTTGACATGTGCAATCCATTTGTCGACGGCCTCTTCCTTTGGCTCGATGGCCCTCACCTGATTATTATCCAGGTGCTCAATGCAATCGTCTATCCAATCGACATGTTGCTCAATCGAGACCATCATATTGCTTAACACTGAGGGACTACCAGGCCCAGTAATAGTGAACAGATTAGGGAAACCATGGATCTGTAGTCCCAGATAAGTGCGAGGTCCGGCGTGCCATTCCTCTGTTATCGATTTCCCGTTTTTTCCTCGGATGTCAATTCGTTCTAGTGCACCTGTCATTGCATCAAATCCGGTCGCGTAAACGATCGCATCCAGTTCATAGTGGTCTTGCTCGGTAGAGACACCATCGGAGGTGATACGTTGTATGCCGCCCTGCCGTAAGTCGACTAGTGTCACATTTTCTCGATTAAAGGTTTGGTAATAATCGGTATCGATTACAGGCCTTTTACAGCCGATGGGGTAGTCTCGAGGCATTAAGCCATTTGCGGTTGCTGGGTCATCGATGATCGTCGCCAAGTGTTGACGGTACATCTCACATGCCATTTCATTGGCCTCAGCGTCTAATCCTACGTCCATAAAGGTTCTAAAAGCGCCGAACCCCTCTTCCTCGACTAGCTTTTGGCGCTGCTCTGGTGTCGTTTCTTTTAGCTGTTCAGTCGGTTCAATAAGGTCGGCTCCTCCTAAACCAAAGCCGTAGCCGACGATACCTGCTAAGGAAGCCCTCTGGTCTGATCTGATTTGGTCATAATTCGCCCTTGCTTGTTCTCTAAACTCTTGGGTCAAGGGCTTGTTATAGGCTGGCATCGTATAATTTGGTGTTCGTTGAAAAATTGTAAGGTGCTTTGCTTGCTCGGCAATGACGGGAATCGCCTGGATGCCTGAGGATCCAGTTCCAATGATCCCCACAGAGACATCGGCGAAATCCACGCCCTCGTGGGGCCACTGCCCCGTATGGTAGATTGGACCGGAAAAATCGTCGGCGCCTTCTATTTCAGGTGTATTGGTGACCGATAGACAACCTGTTGCCATGATGCAATATCGACTTTGATAATGCTGTTGGTTGGTGGTGATGGACCAGCTGTGATTGGATTCGTCATACTGAGCAGATTTGACTTGCGTATCAAAATGAATGTCTGAGCGTAGACTAAATCGATCGGCAACGTGTCCGGCGTATTTGAGTATCTCGGGTTGTCCAGCCATGACTTCGGACCAGTCCCACTCTTGTTGGAGTTCTGACGAAAAACTGTAGGAGTATTCCATCGAAGGGACATCACAGCGAGCACCAGGATATCGATTCCAGTACCAGGTGCCACCAACATCAGATCCGGCTTCCAGTACGATCGTTCTTAGATTACGTTGTCTAAGTCGATGGAGCATATACATACCCGCAAACCCTGCACCGACTATGACTACGTCTAGTTGATCTGTATTTTGTGAATCACTCATATAACTTCCTGCAAACGCTGCTCCACTGGAAGAATAAGTTTGCCAAGAAATTAAGTGAATCGCCAATTCGATAGAGTGAATTTTGAGTTTGATCGATAGGCATTTGATTGAGATCACAATAGTTGACTTGGATTTATCGTTGTTAGGGTTAACTTGATAAACGATTGAAAATTCATGAATTGATCGATTACAGTTGTGCCTGCTGAATTTGACTGAGGTTATCTTGAGTGAATAAGGCCGACGTTACCTTCACAATATGGGTTGATGCTGATGCGTGCCCTAACTTAATAAAAAAGGTCCTATTCCGTCTTGCAGACAGACGCCAGGTCCAGGTGGTATTGGTATCCAATCAGTTCATCGCAGTGCCGAAATCAAAATATGTAAGCTTCAGGCAGGTTAGTCAGGGGTTTGATGTAGCGGACAATGAAATTGTTTTACTGATGTCGGCTGGAGATATCGTCATAACCGGTGATTTACCCTTAGCTAATGAGGTCATTCAAAAGAAAGGTTTAGCCATTAATCCGAGAGGAACAGCGTATTCGGAAGATAACATTAAATCCCATTTGTCTCGTCGTGATTTAATGGAAGACCTGCGAGATTCAGGGATGGTTTCGGGTGGTCCGTCCGCTTTGAACAAAAAACATGTTCAAGACTTTTCTAACTCTTTGGATCGTGCGGTAACCAAAGGATTGAAGACCTACCATTAGTTTTTTTCTTTTCTGTTAGAACTACCCTATCCACTGATCAGTACGTAGTACCTATTGCCAATAAAATACCCAGATTAATAATTTTACGGGCGTATTTTGTTGCGGTGTTTTAATGGGTTTGAGAAGAGTCCGCCGCGAAAGTCGCCGATACTTCTTGAGCGTGTAACAAAATATCGTCAATGAGCCGTACGGAAAAATCGTCAAATTCCAGTCCGATGAAGGCGGTCGTGGACAGCTCCATAAATAAACTCAGTAAATGCTCTTCTTCTTGCACGGCTATGAGTTTGACCAATAGGCCAGTGAAAAAAGCACTCGCTGCGACTTGTTGGCTATCTTCTAGATAGCTGATGAGTTCTTCAAATTTAGGTTTGAGCGCCTCGGAGACTTGCTTTACTGCTTCCATATTGCTTGGTTTTTGTCCTATTCATGTCAGAGATACTCAGTGATTTGGGCTGAATGGTTGACTATTGAGCTAAGTCATCCAGCCTTCCGACTTGTTTTTTTCTATCTCATCCTGAGACAAGTTCAGCCATTCACGCAGGACTTCGTCGTTATCTTCTCCGAGGGATTTCGATCTTTCATAGTTCTCGCAGGGTGTTTTGGAAAATTTAATCGGAAGCTTATCCCCATAAGTTTGTCCAAACTCTTTGTGGAGTTCATCGAAAGCAAACAAAAAATCTCTATCCTTTAGCTGGGGGTCCCTTTCAGCTAGATCTGCCCCAGACTGGACAACCCCGGCCGGTACCCCTGCTCGCTGACAGGTTTCCATTAGTTGATATGCTTCGTGCTCTTTCGTCCAATTCGAGATAAGTTCATCTAAGTGTCTTTTATTTTTATGCCTTTGGGTCATGGTGGAGAATTCGTCATTTTCTACCCATTCCGGATTGCCCAGCAGAGTCTTAAATGCCAACCATTGTGATTCGTCCATGCACGCGATCGCGATCCAGTTCTCGCCATTAGTGGTTTCGTCTGTCGGAGTGCAAGGGTAAACGTTATGCGGTGCGATCTTATCGTATGGGAGGTCGTTCGCGGCTGGTGTAGTAATCGTGTCATTTGCAAAATAGTCAATTAGGCTAGGCGCGACGAAATTAACGCCTACTTCAAATTGAGAAATGTCAATTCGTTGTCCCTTCCCAGAATGTTGCAAGGATTCTAGACCGGCGAGGATGGCGACTGCTCCATGAAGCCCCGCTTGGTGATCGTTATAAGAAAATCCGATACCGATATCCTGACGGTCTTGAACACTGGTAGTGTGAGTTAGCCCACATAGAGCATGGATCGTCGGAGCATAGGTCACAAATTTTGACCAGGGACCTCCATCGCCCATTCCCGACATTTGGACATAGATGACTTTTTTATTGGTTTGGCTGATTTGATCGTATCCGATACCCCACCGATCTAATACACCAACAGAGAAGTTGTCGATCACTACATCAGCGGTCTCGCAGAGCGCTTTACATGTTTCCCTAGCTGATTCGTTACTCAGATCTATGGCAAGTGCCCGCTTGTTCCGATTCCACATCAGGTAATACGGGTGGACGGGATCGTTTGCGCCGATCGCTCGTTCGACGGAGTTTATTTTCACTACGTCCGCTCCCATGTCTCCCAGAATGCGAGTTGCGTAGGGACCTGCAAGAACATGAGTAAAATCGAGTATTTTCAGGTCTTCAAGAGGACGAGGCATATTAGGACTCCCAACCTATTTCATTGAGTATTGCTTCTTGATCGTCACCCATCAATTTATAATCTCCCAACTCCCAGGGAGTATCAGAAAAGTGATAGGGAGCGCCAGTTGAAAGTGTTGTGTGAGAGCCGATTTTATAGGGGGTAAACCAATCTCTAGACACCAGCTGCGGATTTTCGGCAACTTTTTCGATGGGTAACACCCACCCGTAAGGCATATGTCTATCCTGGGCAGCAAAAAATAATTCTTCCGCGTTCTGGGTGGAAACCCACTGACGAAGTTGGCTCATTGTTTTATCTATCCGAAGCTTCAGGTTCTCTGGTTCTAGGTATTTTGGGTCGATAAGGTCGTCATGAATATCCTCTTCGATCATCCACGTGAGTTGCTTATCAAAATCGGGTGTTGGAGTGACCATGATGCTGCCGGTTTTTGCGTTCATGACATCGTAAGCATCGGACCAGTGCAGTGACCCGCGACGAGGAAGCACATTCCCTTCAGGCCGATCAAATAGTTCTGCATACCAATAAAACATGAACACATGTTCTAAGCACGAAGCGATGCACTCGTGGACGGAAACTTCCACCTGCTGGCCAATACCAGATTCTCTTTTGTGGTACAAAGCTGCGAGGGCTGCGATCGCTGTATAGGCTCCAGATACCATGAAATTTAGCTCACCGAAATTTTTGAGCGGGGGTGTATCAGCATCGCCCGTTGTCGCTATTTGCCCCCCGAGTGCTCCTGCAACGATGTCAGGTGCAAGAAATCCTGACCAGTCGCAACCCGGTCTAAATGAACAAGTATCTATAACGACCAGGCTTTCTCGTTTTTGATGGTTTAAGACCGCACTTGATTCGGATACGCCGAAGGAGTTAGGGCACGTTAGAAGTATGTCGACATTCTTTAGTAGCAGATTGAATTGATCTTTCCCTGTCTTTGATCCCAGGTCTAATGTGATTGAGCGACGACTCGAACAAAAAAACGCGTGCCAGATTGACTGTGGGCTGCCGTCTTCATTGTCGATGAACGGTCCTCGATTTCTTAAAGGATCACCTGAGGTAGGTTCTGGTCGGATAACATCCGCCCCCAGGTCAGCGAGTATTTTAGCGCCGTAAATACCTCTCTCATCTGTGAGATCCAGTATTTTGATATTTCGCAAGGGACCGCTGGTCATGAATTTCTACTCCTTTCCAGGATAGCTTAGCCTGTCGGATTGTCTTTGGACAGAGTGCTTTGCGTTATCTACAGGTAGTTGCGATTTTAAAAGATGGCGCGCAGACTCTAGGTAGGGTGTAAGAGGGAGAATCGCAATGTTGTCGGCCGAAGAGAATCAGCGCCTTACCGAAACAGGATCGGGTACGGCGATGGGTGAACTATTTAGGCGTTATTGGCACCCTATATTGCTATCGCAGGAGCTAGAAGTCGACAGTGCGCCGAAGCGAATTGAAATCAGGGGCGAACACTTTCTTGCTTTCCGAGATTCCAGTGGAAGAGTCGGTATCGTAGAACCCAGATGTTCTCATCGAGGTGCTGACTTGTTTTTTGGTCGAAACGAAGAGTGTGGATTGCGTTGTGCATATCATGGGTGGAAGTTCGACGTGGAAGGGAATTGCGTAGATCTCCCTACGTCGTCCTTTGAAGTCGCAGAACGAACTAAACCCAAGGCGGCTATACGCGCATTGAAAGTCAAAGAGTATGGCGATCTCATTTGGGGTTATTTGGGTGAGGGGGAGCCGCCGCCACTGCCGAAATTTGAATTTGCGGAACTGCCCGCCTCGCAGCGATTCGTCTCAAAAAAATTTCAGCAGTGTAATTGGGCGCAGGCTGTTGAGGGTGGATTAGATACAGCTCATTTTTCTTATCTTCATGCGGCCATGTCAGAAGGCAAAAAGACCTCCCTGGTGGGGAAGATGGGTCTTAACGAGCCACCAGCTATCGCGCGTTTTCGATGGTTGGTTGAGGATGGCGCTCCTGACTTTACTGTGCTCAAGCATGATGCAGGCTTGGTATTAGGAGCTAGTCGAAAAGCAGATAATGAGGAATTATATTGGAGGATCACCCAGTTTATGATTCCGAATCATTCGCTGGCGCCGAGCTCTTTTCCTGGAGACATGTGCCAAGGTAATACGTGGCTACCGGTTAACGATCACTCATGTTGGATTTTTTGTTTTGCGTATCATCTGGATCGAGATTTAACTGATCAAGAAAGAGATCAGTACGCGAAAGGTTCTGGGATTTTTGCCGAGGTTGACGAGAACTATGTCCCCGTCCGTAATCGTGAAAACGATTATATGATAGATCGGGACAAGCAAAAACGAACCAATTTTACAGGCATACAGGGTATATCAGAGCAAGATGCCGCAATCGCCGACAGTCAGGGTTTTATAGCGGATCGAACCAGAGAGTTACTAGGCCAGACGGATCTGGGGGTCGTGCGTTTTAGGCAGATGATGTTGGAGGCATCTGATGAGGTCGAGCAAGGCCTAGTCCCTCATGGGGTCCTGTCGCCTGAGGCTTATTATGTCCGCTCCGGAGACGCGATGTCCGAAACGGATGCTGAGTTTCTCCAAGTGTTAGATGCTCGGTTTGGATCGTATGCGGGGACTCAGCTCAGACAGCCTTGACCGGTTTTCGATGGTTCTAAGGTCTGAATTGTAAAGGTCTGGCCCCCTGCTGTGATTGTTGTTTGACAATAGTGTATGCATTGTCGATCCATTCGCAGACCAGTCGCCTGGTATCGCGAGGGTCGACCATTTCTTCCATTTGGAAACGACTTAGAGGACCGACGGGGCCGCGAGCACTTTCGATTCTCGCTTCGAGCTCCGCGCGAAGTGCAGCAGGATCTTCAGCCTCAGCGAGCTGACGTTTGTAAGCTGCCTCGATGCCTCCTTCAGGTGGAATTCCACCTACATCTGCTGCTGGCCAGACGACTCTCACAACAGGCCGGGACACAGGGGTTGCATAATTGTTCCCCGCAACACCAAAACTTCTCCTCATGATGACTGTGAAGATTGGCACTTTTACCTGTGAAAAAGCGACCATCCATTGACCACCTTTTCGTATCGTGCCCGTCATTTCGTGCTCAATACCTACGGCGAACCCTGGATTGTCGACAAGATTGAGAATAGGGATGTGAAAGAGGTCGCAAAGATCTAGATGACGAGTCAACTTGTCGCAACCGTCTGCGGTAAGTGCGCCTCCGTTTTCGTGTCGGCTGTCAGAAGCAATCACTCCCATAGGATAGCCGTTGAAGCGGACAAATCCTGTCACCTGGTCGGTCCCCCATAGCGGACCGATTTCAAAAAAGGAGTCTTTGTCCGCCATTAACTTGATAGCTTTGCGAACGTCAAAAGTGGTGGTCCTCTTTCTCGGGATCAGTGTTAGTAGTTCATCTTCTCTGCGGTCAATCGGATCGTTTGAATTGATTGGCTGTCTTGGCGAAACGTCAAAAACACTCGAGGGTAAGTAAGATAAAAAACGCTGTGTCATAGACACCGCCTCTTCTTCTGTTTCTGCTAAGTTATCTACAGAGCCATTAGTACAATGAATGCGCCAATCTCCTAAATCTTCCTTGGTAACGTCGTAACCCATGGCATGGCTAACAACTGGTGGACCCGCCACGAATAATTGCGATATGTCCCTGACCATGACAGAAAAGTGCCCTAAAACAGCCTTAGCGGCGCCAAGTCCAACAACACTGCCAAGCAGCATGTTGACGACCGGCACGGTAGATAATTGATTGGTAAACATAGCACTGCCTAGATGACCAGGGAGAAAGGAACCTCCTCCTCCCGATACTCTGGGCTTACCTGCCTTTATTGCCCCTGAACTTTCTTTGGCATCACTCTCTCCTTCTTTCTTTTGTTGTGGGACCATACTTGCCACAGAACCACCACCCGAAGACCCGTCTAAAAGTCTAATGGATGGCACTTTAAGTTCCATGGAGAGTCGGTCCAGATAGCCGCTTTTTTGGCCAATTGCGCCGTCAGAGTGTCCACCTCGAGATGTAAAATCATCTGCACAAACTACCGCGGTTCTCTGGTCGATTTTACCCCAACCCCCAACATGATTAGCAGGCGTGAAATCGGCGATTCCGCCGTCTTCGTCATACGAGGCGAAACCAGCTAGGCTGCCGACTTCACGAAATGAATCTGAGTCAAGCAGGAGATCAATACGCTCACGACAAGTGAGTTTGTTTCTTGATCGTTGGCGCAGTACGCCTGGATCCTGAGTGTTTTTTGAGAATCGATTGTGAGCGATATCTTGTAATGTCGAAACTTCTTTAAGTAGAGGTCGCCAGGTTTGATCGTCGGGAATAGATTCTTGTAGACTGCCACCCTGCGGAGAAATCGAAGCCACGATTTGTCCAGCAGCTACGCTCTCGCCTTCGCTAAGTGGTTGAAGGTTTACGATTTCGCCGTCGCAGGGTGAGGTGACGGATGTTTCCATTTTCATCGCGCTTATCACAAGAAGGGCGTCGCCTGCTTTGACGTGGTCGCCCGCCTTTCGAGTAAACTCAATAACTGTCCCTGCCATGGGACATTCGATTGCCTGGTGTTTTGGATCAACATCCAGCGCAGGTTGATTGGATATGATTGGGGAGCGGTTGGACATTGCTCTCGCTCCCTTGACGGGAGAGTTTTTTTCAAAGAGATCTATCGCGGGGCTTCGAGATTCGTGCACATCCTTCGTCGCGGTGGCATCTCTAGCCATGAGATCAGTCCGAGCGTCTCCACAGATCAATTCCTCAGATTTCAGAAGGGCCTTCAGTACCGGCAGATTGGTAGGTAATCCCTCGATGTGGAACTCGTCGATGCACGTTAGAGTTCTGGCTATGGCGGAAGCATAGGACCCGGTCGAATTGGATCTGCAAATTAATTTTGCTAAGAGCGGATCAAAAAAAGGAGGAGGGGTGAGGCCTGGATAGGCAGCGCTGTCTACCCTGACACCTGGCCCTGAAGGTTCTTTATAGGAATTTAGTGTCCCGTTTCCTTTTGAGACAACCCTCGCTTGTATGGCGAAGCCGGATGGTCTTGTCATTTCTCGCTTTGGATCGAGGTTTATCGACTTTAAGGTTTCTCCTAGTGAAATGCGAAACTGAGCCTCCAAGAGGTCTATTCCTGTGATGGCTTCGGTTACCGTATGTTCAACCTGTATTCGGGGATTACACTCGATGAAATAGTATTCGTTGGTTTCAGGGATAACCAAGAACTCGACCGTGCCGGCATTTGTATAACCGGCCTCTATAACCAGTTTTTTTGCGTCTACATAAAGCTTGTTTAATAGTGTTTTATCAAGGTTTGGAGCTGGCGCGATTTCGATGACTTTCTGATTTCTTTCCTGTACTGAACAGTCTCTCTCGAACAGATGCAGAGTGTCGCCTTTTTGGTCAGCTAGTATTTGAATCTCAATATGCCTTGGACTTTCGATTAATTTTTCGAGAAATAGGCTTGCATCACCAAAAGAAGATTTAGCCTCGCTTGAACAGCGCTCGAAGGCAGTCTTTAATTCCTTGTCTGAATGAACGGCTCTCATTCCTCGTCCGCCACCGCCAGAAGCTGCCTTTAGCATGATTGGATAGCCAATCTTCTTTGCGATTTTCTTGGCGGATTCCACAGAGTTTAAGGTCTCTTCGCTACCAGGTATCGTGGGTATTGAAAGTGATTTCGCAAGCTGTCTTGCTCTGACTTTATCTCCAAACAGCTCAAGGACTTCTGGGGTCGGGCCGATAAATTCGATTCCTGTGGCTGCACATTGTCTAGCGAATTCTGCATTTTCAGATAAGAAGCCATAGCCCGGGTGAATGAGTTGACAGTCTCTCTCTTTGGCTATGTTAATGATTTGTTGAACGTCAAGATACGCTGACACAGGATCATTTTCTTGTCCGACGAGCTCGATGGACTGCTCGGTTAATTTTGTGTGTAGAGATTCTGAATCGGCTGAAGCAAAAATAGAAATTGGATTAATGCCCAGGGTTTTTGCCGCTCGTGCAATGCGTACAGCGATTTCTCCTCGGTTGGCTATGAGTACATTTTTTTGTTTTTGCACTTTCTTGTATCTCCCTCGAATTTCTATGTCTCAACAGAGGTTGGCTTAGTGGAAGAAAATTGTCCAGAGTCAAACTCAGCGCCAAACTTCAGGAGATGGTTTTTTCTAACAACTCCAAAGCGCTTTTAGTAAAGGCCTTCATATTGGATTCTCGATCGTTGCTACCGGTTTCTATTTTGGTTGTATTGCTTGTTGGGCCGGCGATAGCGATAACAGAGGTTCCGGGTCCTACCCCGTAAGGTGAGCCAGTCGGCCCGGCTATGCCCAGTTCGGCAATAGCCCAGTCTGAGCTTAGCGTCGAGCGGGTCTTTTCTGCGAACCTCAGTGCCATCGACTCAGTCATCGGCTCAAGTCCTTCTATATCTTCCTTTGT
>CAZYHH010000021.1:12031-19547 GCA_964647295.1 uncultured Pseudomonadales bacterium | reverse complement strand
GATTTTGATCTATACACTTTTGACCGATACTTTCACCTACGAAATATTGATTGTTTATGCGCTTCTGACCGGTATCGCTCAAGCTTTTCTAACTCCGGCTCGAGATGGGTTGTTAAATTATGTCTCGGAAGGGAATGTTCAACGGCTAGTGTTGCAATCGAGCATGACGCAATTTTCTTTTCAAATTGTAGGAGTGGTCATTGCGGGGTTTGCCGATTATTTGGGTGCTTCAGTGATTTTGATGGTACAGGTGGCGGTGATGCTGATCGGCGCTTGGACCTATAGGCAGATTCAGGTGATGATCGATACCGTGCCCAAGCATAACCAGCGAAAGCGTGTGCTCCATGAGGTGTGGGAGGGTGGTATAACCGTGTTTTCTAATCCGATCATGCGAGTAGTCGTGATTCAAAACGTGGCCATGGCGCTTTTTTTTATGGGTGCCTTCGTCGTCTCATTTCCATTGGTTGTGCGAGAGGTTTTTAACGGGAGTTCATCGGATCTTGCTGCGGTCAGCGGATTTAATGCGCTAGGATTGGTAACAACTATTTTCATCCTCTTGAGGTTGGGATACATCGAAAGACCAGGCCGGGCGTTATTATTAGCGCAAGGTGTAGGCGCGGTGTTTTTGTTTTCGGCTGGTATGGTTGGCAATATCTATTTGTTCATCGCCTGCGTCTTTTGCTGGGGACTTTGTGGTGGTTTAGCGATGCCGATGTGTCGAACGATTATGCAGGAGCTGGCTCCCATCGAACAAAGATCCAGGGTGATGGGTTTTTTTGGGTTTTCATTTATGGGGACCGGCCCGCTTGGCGCGCTTCTCGTGGGTTATCTGGCTGAATATTTCGGACCGCAAGAATCTATTTTCATCTGCTCTTTGTCGATGTTGGCTGTAATTTTAGTGGTTAGCTTAACCACTAAAATCTGGGATACTAAATTTGTAAATGGAGGGGATAGCCTAGAAGGGATAGATTCCGTTGGAAAAGGTTCGGCTAGTTTTCCCTGAACCGCTTGAGGTGAATGATCATGAGTGTTCGGTTTGCTGCAGATATCGGAGGAACCTTCACTGACGTGGTTCTTGATAAAAATGGGCTCATTTTTTCAACGAAACTTCTGACGACCTATGACGACCCTGCCGATGCAGTAATGCAAGGTGTCGACGAGCTCTTGTTAGAGGCGTCGGTGGAACCAGAGCAGATCAGTCTTTTTTTGCATGGCACCACGCTGGCAACCAACGCGCTGATTGAAAGGACGGGGGCGAAAACTGCACTATTGACGACTGAAGGGCATCGAGATGTGCTTGAGATGGCGTTTGAGAATCGATTCGAGCAATACGATATTAACATTGATCGAAGGCCACCGTTGGTTGAAAGGCCGCTTCGGATTGGTGTGTCCCAGCGAAATTCTTTTGATGGTGAGGAGATTATCCCGCTGGATTTTGATGAGGTAGCGCGGACTATTAGAGGGCTGTGCGAACAGGGTGTTGAGAGCTTCGCGATCGGATATTTGCACAGCTATGCTAACCCTAACCACGAAAGAAAGACTGCAGAAATCGTAGAATCGATCGCGCCAAACGCTTCGGTAAGTCTGTCGTCTAGCGTCTGTCCGGAAATAAGGGAGTACGAGCGACTTTCCACGACGGCTGCTAATGCTTATATCAAACCGTTAATGGAACTTTATCTTGAAAGTTTGCAGAAACAACTGCAGATCAAAGGCCTTCACTGTCCTTTGTTGCTGATGACCTCCGGTGGTGGTTTGACGACATTAAAAAATGCAAAAGAGTTTCCCATCCGGTTGGTGGAGTCAGGTCCTGCGGGTGGCGCGATATTAGCTGAGACGCTTTCTAAAGTGCAGGGCGAGCCTTCTGTTCTCTCATTTGACATGGGCGGAACCACCGCCAAGATCTGCTTGGTAGATGATGGGGTCGCGATTCAATCGCGGGCGTTTGAAGTGGATAGAGCGTATCGATTCAAAAAGGGTAGCGGCCTGCCTCTTCGTATACCTGTTATTGAGATGGTGGAGATAGGTGCGGGAGGCGGCTCTGTCTCGCACGTGGACGCGCTTAAGAGAATACAGGTGGGACCCGAGAGTGCGGGGTCAGATCCGGGTCCAGTTTGTTATGCGCGCGGTGGGCAACGAGTGACGGTGAGTGACGCAGATGCGACCACGGGAAAGCTGTACCCAACATTTTTTGCGGGGGGAAGTTTAGCGCTTGAAATCGAGCCAGCTAAGCAGGCTATTGAAGAACAAATCGCTAGGCCCTTAGGACTTAATGTATTGGACGCGGCTAATGCAGTGACTGAGATCGTGGATGAGAATATGACAGCGGCGGCTAAGGCACACAGCTCAGAATGGGGTAAGAGTATGAATGGCAGGGTCCTGGTTGCCTTTGGAGGGGCAGCGCCACTTCATGCTGCAAATCTCGCTAAAAAATTAAAGATTTCAAAGATCCTTGTACCAAAGGGCGCAGGCGTGGGAAGTGCGTTAGGTTTTTTGTTAGCGCCACCTAAATATGAGGTGGTTCGTAGTTTTTTTACAACAATCTCTCGTTTTGAAGCTCGGATGGTTTCTAAGTTGTTGGATGAAATGAGAGAAGAGGCGAAGACTGTGGTGAATCAGATGGCACAAGGTCCTCTCGTTCAGCAAATAAGGGCCTATATGAGGTATGTGGGTCAGGGTTATGAAGTTAGTGTCTTACTAGGAGGGGCAGCTCAAATCGATGTTCACGATTTGCTCCGGCGATTTGAAGAGACCTATCTAGATGCCTATGGGAGAGTACTGCCTAACGTTGATGTCGAGATTTTGAGTTGGACCTTGTCCATAGAAGATACCACTACTCCGATTGAATCATTCGATTTTCCATCGACTTCGCCAGGAAAAGATGTCGAGCTAGGAGAAATTGAACTCTTCAGTGAAGGAGAATTAGTGAGTGCTCCTGTGTTGTGGCGTGACTCCCTGGAGAGCGCCAAGGAATATAAAGGTCCGCTTCTGGTTACGGAAAATCAAACGACGACCATAGTCCCCAAAAATAGTATTTTGACGCTGTCTGAAGGAGGGGTTTTGCAAATTTCGCTTGGAGAACCATCGTGACAGAGCTTCAGATTCAATTGGCGTGGAATCGACTGCTTGCGATCGTTGAAGAACAGGCTCAGGTTTTGATGCGGACCGCTTTTAGCACGGTTGTCCGCGAGGCAGGAGATTTGTCTGCCGGCGTTTTCAATCTAAAAGGAGAAATGCTCGCACAAGCGGTTACCGGGACTCCAGGACACGTTAATTCTATGGCGGAGTCGGTCAAAAAATTCTTGAAGAAATTTCCAATTAATGACTTAGCTCCAGGCGATGTGCTGCTGACTAACGACCCCTGGGATGGGACCGGCCATTTAAACGATTTTACTGTGGTGACACCTGTGTTTTCCGACTCGAATATGGTTGGGCTCTTTGCGTCGACCAGTCATATTGCCGACGTTGGAGGCCGTGGATTCGGGCCGGATGCGAATGATGTTTTTGAAGAAGGGCTCCGTGTACCGATCAGTTTTCTTTCAAGGCACGGCGAACTTAACGAAACGTTGATGGAGTTAATTCAGGCCAATGTTCGTGATCCTAAAGTTGCAGAGGGTGATTTGTATTCGCTGATGGCATGCAATGACGCGGGGTCGAAAGAACTCTTGGAGATGCTGGATGATCTTAACCTTGAAAGTTTAGAAGGTTTGGGTGACGTTATTTTGCAGCGTTCGCGAGAAGCTATGCACCAAGAAATCGTTAGGCTAGGAGAGAGAGAGGTTGAGTACGAGATGACGATCGATGGCTATGACGAAGCCGTGCGTCTTTGTTGCAAGATGACTATCAGTGATGGACTGATCAGCTTGGATTTTTCGGGCAGTTCTCAGTCATCCCCGAGAGGCATTAATGTTCCGTTTCCTTATACAATCGCTTATGCATCTTTTGGTGTTAGATGTTTGATAGGGAACGAGATACCGAATAATGCAGGATCTCTTGAATTGATTCGTGTTTTCGCTCCTGAGGGGTCTTTGTTAAATGCGGAGTTTCCCCGTGCAGTTTCTGCTAGGCACTCGATTGGTCAGATGCTTCCTGATGTGGTCATTGGTTGCTTGTATCAAGTAATGCCTGATCAAGTTCCTTGCGAAGGGGCTTCCTGTATCTGGAATCCTGTTTTTATGAACGGATTGAATACAGGGACAGATAATTCTAAGAATGAACCGTTTGTCATAAATCCGATATTCAATGGCGGTACGGGTGCACGACCTGAGAAAGATGGTATGTCTACCACTGCATTCCCATCAGGGGTGAGGACTACCTCTACTGAAGTTAACGAGGCAACATCACCATTGGTTTTTTGGAGGAAAGAATACAAGCCGAATTCAGGGGGAAGTGGTAAATATCGTGGTGGGCTTGGGCAGGTGATCGAAATTAGCCATCGCTATGGTTTGGAGTTTGTCATTTCCAAAATGTTTGATCGTTTGATTCATCCTGCCCGTGGACGTGAAGAGGGTGAGGCGGGTGCGCCGGGTAAGGTATTCCACCTATCTCCGGAAGGCTTGGTGACTCATTTATCCGGTAAAGGACGAGATGTGATTCCGCCCGACAGCCGGTTGATCATGGAGACGCCGGGAGGCGGAGGAATGGGTGATGCAAATTCGCGCTCGCCCGAGCAATTAAAAATAGATGTTTTGCATGGGCTGGTAGAAGATTAGGAAACTAATCATAGTAATCTATTATCTAAAAGAAAGTTGGTAGGGAGGAATTCAAGTGGCTAAATACGATGCGCTGGCAGCTTTGCCTGGAGGACAGCCTGGTTCGTGGGGCGATCCGGTGACGATTGATTACAACCAGCGTGATGTTCTGCTGTATGCGGTTGGGATTGGTATCAGAGATCTTAGGTATGTTTATGAAGGGAATCCTGATTTCGCGGTGTTTCCCACGTTTCCAATTCGATGGGGAGGGGCAGGTGCTCCGATCGACACTTCTTTGATCCCATCTTCTCCTGGACCCTTGAATATCGATGCCGAGAGATTCCTCGAAATGTATAGGCCGTTGCCTGTAGAGGGTTCGGTGCAGGTTTTATCAAGATTGATCGGAGTGCATCCCAGAGGCAAAGGTAATGGTTTTGTCGAGTGTGAGAGTGAAGTTCGTACCTTGGACGGGGAAGGGCTTCTGCGCATGGTCAACGGCTCCTTTCGACGTGGTGTAGAGGCGCTAGGAGACATCGAAGCCTTCGAGGGTATAGGTGAAACGTATTCAGCTAAGATCGACTTACCAGCCCGCGAGCCTGAGACCATAGTTCAGACACTGATACCCGACAATCAGGCGCATATTTATCGACTGTCTGGGGACTATAACCCTCTGCATATCGATCCTGAGTCGGCTAAGTTTGGCGGTTTTGATGAGCCAATCCTTCATGGGCTGTGCACCTTTGGTCATTGTGGTCAGCTTTTATTGGAGGCCCTGTGTGGTGGAGATGTCGGACGGTTTCGGAAGATTAAGGTTCGTTTTTCTTCACCGGTGATGCTCAACGATAACCTAACAGTTCGAGCATGGAACGACGGTCCTGGAAGGGTCGTTTTTGATGCGATGGTGGAGGATCGTCAAGTGGTCTCAAACGCCTATTTTGAGTATGCATAGAAGAGCTCAATTTGTTGGGCTGACCTGAGAGTCGAGTTCATCCAGTAATTTTTTGATGTTCCGCGTCGCTTTGTCTTGAGCCTCCGCCGCTCGATTTGGCAGAGAGATGAAAGGTAATTTGCTTAGAAACGATAAAATTTTTAATGATGGATTGGAATTGAGAACATGACTTGCGAAGTCGAGTCTGCAGTTCTGCAGCCATCGCTGCAATTTTGGCTCTTTTTGCCATCTTGCTGTGTTAATTGAATCGGCCAGATTGTTCCTAAGAAAGTCAATATCGGTATTGGGGTGAGGGACCGGCTTACAGATGTCATTCTTTTCCACTGAGTCATCGTATGTCGATTCGACATACCCAATAAAAGCGGCGGAGAAGACTTGCTGACAAGTTCTGACCGATTGAAGGTTGATCTTACTGCTCTCGAAAATTGGTTTGACGGGCCTTTTGGCGAGGCCGTCTGCCGCGCAGTCAATGTGAAGCGTAGTTGCGTCTGTTTGGATTGAGCCCCCTTCGAGATTAATTGTATCTTTCCCGATCGTTTTAACCCGGCCCTGACGAACAACATTTTTGATACGCTTTAACTGATCGAGTTCTGCTTTGGTGACGGTAGCACAGCGATACATGGTGGGTGTTACATTGTCGTCGATTCTCAATAACCCTCCGGCTTCAGATACTTTTTTAAAAAACTCGTCGATGCTCTTAGATTCCGAGCCGGGGACTATCTGGGTGGCCAGGGTTGTGCCAATAGATTCTAGTGTCGGCTGGATTTGTGCTCGATCTAATATCCATGAGTCTCTTGGCATGATCCAGGTAATGCTGTCTGGAGACACGTCATTTTTTAGCAGGAAAAGTGCGGCGTCCATCGCCGTTTTACCGGCGCCGACTATGACATAGCGTTCGAAATGTTGGGTAATCGAAGGCAGTTCATTAGGAGGCGTGCAGTGGACGTCTTCTTCGATTTCGAAGGGGGGTTTGCGTTTTGATGGGATCACGACATTCATGTAGGTCGCGTCCACTTCTTTTGTAAAGGAGGCTGAGTACTTGTCGCCGGATACCAGCGAGATAAATTCACCATTTCCCAGATACTCGCAGCTTGGGAAATACTGGATTCTTCCTGACGATAAAAATTGTCGATGCATGACCTGGTCAAAATACCCGCAGACCTCGCTGTTTGTGGCAAGCTCATAAAGACCCTTGTTCCAGCCGGTCGCGTCGATCGTATTGTTGCCCAGTTTTTTGGAATTGACTCCATAAAAAGCAGAAGGTTGGTGCAATCGCACGAAAGGGTACGCATCGTTCCAGTGACCACCGGGTTGGTGGTGTTTGTCTACAATGACGATGTTTGCTTCGGTCTCTGTTAATAGGACATCGGTAAATGCCATACCCATTGCGCCGCTACCGACAACTAAATAGTCTGTTGAAATTTTTTTCATGTGCCTTGCCCTTAAAGATCGGGAGCAAAGCGGTTCACTTCGCCCACTTGTCTGACACTACCGGGTCGTCCGACAAACTCCTCTTGTGTCATGCTCAATAGCATATCAGCATCATCGTCAACCAACGACAAAAACCGAGTTGCGGATGGATCGTTAGTTTCGCCAAGACGCCCAACAACAATCCCGGTTTCGGGTTCTCCAGACCGACCAAAGACGACAGAATAGGTTTCGATGGTTGCCTTGCCTTCTGGGTTTTCGGTGAAATTAGGCGCTTTGATATCGCTTGGGGTTAACTCTCGAACAGGAGAATCGGCCCTTGACCAGCCTTCCTCCACTGGCTTAGTGGAATAAATACCTGCTGCGTGCTTGCTGATGTAGCCGCCGTTTGCCGTTACCAAGCCAAAAGAGTCCCGATCAGAACGCAACTGGTCGGCCATGGCAGCTATTG
>CAZYHH010000021.1:0-12005 GCA_964647295.1 uncultured Pseudomonadales bacterium | reverse complement strand
TCATAACGTAGTTATTGCCAGCTCCCCCATGGAAGGGCAGGCCGCCGGTCACTGTTAGATGCCGTTCGTCTTCCGGGCTAATGCCGAGCTCGTTTCGAGCAATCTGAACTGCACTAGGAAAACATGAATACAAATCCATATGATCAATGTCGCCAATCGTCAGCCCCGCCATCTTTAGTGCATCTTCTCCCATCACTCGCATCGACGGTGAAGAGTGGAAATTTTCTCGATACGAAATATTCCAGACATCTGTCACATCAGAGCAGCCGTGTAAGAACACCCAGCGCGAAGGGTCCACTCCCATTTTTTCGGCATTTTCTACTGAGGTCATCAAGATAGAAGCGGATTGGTTGATTTGATTCATCGCATTCATAAATTTGGTGTAGGGCCAACCGACGTATCGATTGGACTCGGTTGCGGTGGAAATCTCTTGTGGAGATCGTTTGATCGGGTACCAGGCATGCGAGGATCTTTCCGCGACTTCCGAAAGTCTTGAGAATAGTTCGCCCATCATGGTTTGGTGCTGATCTAGCGTGTTTCCATAATGAGCCCTGAGCGCATTTTCGAATAGAGGATAGACGTGAGAGGCTTGCCAAATTCCATGTTTAAACTCGTGGTCGTTCCACATCTGACGATCGGCAAATAGTAATTCGGCGTCTTTGTCAGACTCGATAGACCACTGGGGTTTCTTGCCAGACTTCACGATTTTTCGTCCGGTCGCCATTGCTTCAGAGCCACATAACAAGACGAAGTCTTCTTGGCCATCGAATATTTCTTCAGCGTATCGATTCACCAGATACTGTGGACCGTTTCCGCCATCCGGCGCAAGCCACTGGCGTGCATCGTCTGCGCCAAGGTGATTCGCAAGGGCTTCAGGTGTATTTCTCATGGGTTCCCTGAAACTTTTGACCACTACCAGTGAAGATAAATGAGTGATGGCCTGGCGAGATAATCCCGCATCTTCAATAGCGAGAGCAGTTGCTTGCTCGATCAGTGCTAGCGGTGACGAAGCTACTTCCAGAGGCTTGGCTTTTTCTGTTATTTGACCAACACCAATAATGATGGGCGTTTTTGGATGAATCATTTGTTTCTCCAATGTTTTGGGTAATCGCTGTTTGATTTGATGATCTGTTAATTAATGAGATCTCCCCATCGGTCGAGATAGGTGAGTTTTTCAGCAGGAGTCCTGGTGACGGACCCAAAGTTACCGATCGGCCAGCCGATGGGTATGGTGACAACCACACCATAATCGTCTGGGATATCAAAATACTGATGCAGTTCGGTTTCAAATACCTGATGCATTGTCGTCAGTGCAGCGCCAAGTCCTACCGCGCGACAGGCGAGCAAGATATTCTGGACGCACGGGTAGACAGCCCCATAATTTGGAGGTGCGAGTCCCACTCGATCTTCAATCGCGACCTTGAAGGGCCAGTCTCTCTTGCCACATACCAAGAGTAAGTAGGGGTACTCGTGCATGTGGTCCATTTGATAGTAGAGAGCCTTCAGTTGTCTTCCTGGAGGAGGGGCATTTTTTGAGTTTCTCGGAAACCTAAACCTCGACTCAATAGCCTTAGTATAGTTATCAGCAAACCACTTTTTCTTTTCTGGTTTGCTGATCAACACAAATTTCCAGGGTTGTAAGTTTTGTCCAGATGGCGCTTTCACGCCGGCATTGAGCACTTTCATCATCAAGGCAAGAGGTACTGGATCAGTCTTGATTCGGCGCATCGCACGGACATTACCCACGAGATCAAAAAAAGACAGGTCTTGCTCAATTTCTGTCATTAACAAATCTCAGCCTATCCGATGGCCGTCGAACCACCATCACAGGGGACTGTCAGCCCCGTCAGGAACGAGCCAGCCTTCGAGGACAAGAATATGGCTAAACCAGCGGCATCTTCAGTTGAGCCCCACCTTCCCATGGTAAACCCCTTCATTACCTCGGCCTCTACTTTTGCATCTGCGTATAGCGGAGCGGTCATTTTAGATTTGAAGGGCCCGGGAGCGATGACGTTTACATTGATGTTCCTCGAGTTGAGGTCCTGGGCCATCTGCACGGACAGTTGTTGTAGACCCGCTTTTGCAAAGGCGTAAGAATAATTGCGCAGTCCGCTGGGTCTGATGCCGTTTACCGATGAGACATTAATCACGACTGCTCGAGATTCTTGGCTTGCCGCATTATCTAATAACGGCAACAATTTTTGGGTTAAGAAGAAAGGGCTCTTGCCATCAAGCTCAACTACTTTGTCCCAGGCTTTTTCGCTAAAGCGATCAATGTCTTCACTCCAAGTGACGCCAGCGTTGTTGATGAGTACATCAAGTTTTGATTCTCGGTCACGGATTTCGTTAGCGAGTTTTTCGCATCCGGCGATGTCACTGATATCCGAAGGAATTGCGGTGCAGCTCCCAAGTTTTGATAGCACCTCTTCGGCTTTCTGGCAGGCGTCTGGTTTACGAGAAGCGATATATACGCGTGCCCCACACCGGACGAACCCTTCGGCGATCATATAGCCGATTCCCCGGGTGCCTCCCGTCACGAGTACTACTTTGTCTTTGACGCTAAAAAGGTGATCATAATAAGAATCAGTCATTTTTTTATCCTGGTTTATTGGCCTTCCACGGCCACGACAAAGTCTAGCTTTACTTTCCCCTCGCGCAGCTTGATTGCTTCTTGGTAGTCCGGCGAAAACCAAAAATCTTTAAGGCTGCTCATCGACGTGAATTCTTCGATGGCCAGAAATCCATCGTGTTCCCATCTTCCTTCCAAAAGTAATTCGGAGTTGATTTGCTCGTTGCGAGCGATCACTTTGATCCCCGCCCTTTGTGCAACTGGAGTAGCTTTCTCGCGATATGCTTCCAATCCTTCCTCACTGAGAAGCTGACCGGACACAACGAGATAAGCTTTCTTGGTTTGTGTATTGGCTATTCCGGTTACCACCAAACCTGATAACAATAAACCAAAAATAGTGCCTGCAAAAAATGTGACTGCCTTTCCCATCTATTCCCCCAAAAAAATGCTTAAAACGTTAACTGTTATTAAGACAGATTAATCCACTAAAACTTCACATTAAAGCCATATTAATTAGTCCTAAGGTAGCGGATTCTTGCCTTAACAGTTGTCGAAATCAGGATCCCTTTTTTCTCGAAATGCATTGATCGCCTCAAGGTTCGCGGGGCTGTCTCGCAGTTCATCTAGTCCGATATTTTCGTTTTTGATCGAGTGTTTCATCTGCGCTTTTACGGGCTCCATGATAAGCGATTTTGTTTTGACTAGTGACGCGATGGGTAAGCGAGCAAGTTTTTCTGCTTCTCCCATGACATGGGATAGCAAATTTTCTGCTGGAAGTATTTCCATCGCAAGTCCGAGATCGACGGCTTCTTCAGCGTCAATCCATTCTGCTGCCATCAACAGCCAGCTCGCTTTTTGTCGGCCCATTAGGTTCGGAAAAGTAAACGTGCTTGCAGCTTCCGCTGTTAATCCTAGTGCAGAAAACGGTGTCCGGAGCCGAGCGCCCTTGGCGATATAGGTGAAGTCAGCTAATCCGCAAATCGTTGCGCCAATACCTACCCCCAGACCATTGACGGCGAGGAGGAAGGGTTTGGGGAAATCGACTATTGCGTCTAGCATGCCGGCCAGACCGTATTTTGGCTTTCTATTGGATGTATCTGAGAGATCGGCCCCTGCAGAAAACGCTCTTCCGGCGCCCGTTAGCACCAGAACTCTTACAGTTTGGTCTTGTTCTGCCTCTAAGAATGTTTCTGCGAGTTCGTCCATGAGTAAAGAGCTGAACGCATTTAGTGCGTTGGGTCTATCCAGGGTGACGAGGCGAATGCCGTTTTGGTCTTTAGTGCTAATCGTTTCCATTGTTTGTGTTCCTTAGAACCGTTATAGGATATTTTTTAAGTGTGCCCTTTTCGTTCTAGAGAAGGAAGTTGCGGTATCTCGATCTTCGACAATCATCGGTTCCACAGAGGTCTTTTGGATTGGTGAGCATCAGTATTCCTCGTCGAGGCTTTAGAGGTATACACTGGAAGCGTTCAAATAAATCGGATGCTTTTGGGGGATGACAGATAAATCGCGCAAGCACTTTATTGGTGCAGAAGAATTGTTAATAGATTCTTTTGAGCTGGGTCTTCAGATCCTGGAAGATGGGTTCCGTCCGGATATGCTCTTGGTCCTATGGCGCGGAGGGTCGGTCGTTGGAATGGCCATTCAAGAATTGTTTAGCTTTGCAGGATTAGAGATTGAACACTTACCGATCAAGACAAGCCACTATGAAGCGCTCGGACGAGCAAAGCCTGAGGTTTCCGTTCAAAGCCTCGATCACTTGGTCGGCTCGATACGTCAGGCCGGTCAACTTTTGATTGTCGATGATGTGGTCGATACAGGACGAAGTGTGGAAGCTGTGATCGAAACACTAGAGCGGACATCTGCTTTCGAGCAACCAAAGGAGGTTCGTGTCGCCTCGATTTGGAATAAACCGAGTATGAGCGTTACCGGAAGGATGCCCAATTATTTTTTGTACTCCACTGACCAGTGGCTTGTTTTTCCGCATGAAATGGAAGGACTAAAAGCTGAAGAGCTTGCAAAAAAACACGTGTTTTTTGATGGACTCGTTGAGCGCCTTGGTGTGATTTTTTGATGATTGCTATTGAATTCGTACGCATAATGATGGGCTTCAGCCAAATATTGTGTTTTGGAGAGATTGAATGCTGCGAGTAATGGTTTTCCTGGTACCAGCCTTTTTTTCTGTGGTTCTGCAGGCGGGGACGACGGCCTTTGAGCAGCTTATTGATGATCACGGCTATCCGATCGACGATCCGAGTTATGCGGATATCAGAGTCTGGCTTGGCCAGGAGGAACGAGGACTTTCTTTGTTTCGCGCCAAGAAGTATGAGGCAGCATATCCGTTACTGGCGGAAGCTGCTCGGCATGGTTTTAAGCGAGCACAACATAGCCTCGCTTTGATGCATATCAATGGTAACAGCGTGGAAAAAAACGTGTTGATCGGGATTGCTCTTCTTGGATTGGCCGCCGAATCTGGAGAACGCAAACTTAAGCGAGAATATGAAAAAGCGGTCAAGTCCCTACCGAATAAATTCCACAAGCCGGTGCGAGACCAAACCGATTACTACATTGCTCGCTACGGAATGGCAGTTCAGGGTATCGGTTGCTCGTTAGTGAAAAAAGTCGGATCAAATTTAAAGCACATGGTTTGTTTAAAACAACCTGGTCAATATGAGGTCTGGGATTGGGCACCTTGAAGCTAGTGCATGTTGATTCTTCAGATCACCTAAAAAAATAGTTAATTTCAGGTCAGGTAAGCTAGAATATAGGCCTCTTTGTGTTTTCTTGAATCATTGATTTTATGAACGTAAATTGATGGCTCTTTTGAATAAGCGGGAATAGCTCAGTTGGTAGAGCATCTGCTTGCCATGCAGAAGGTCGCGAGTTCGAACCTCGTTTCCCGCTCCAATATTTTTTCTAAAAATGGTTTCGTAATTGGTGAAAACTATTCCCCTCTTTCTAAAAGGCTGTTGAAGTTGGCCGCTATTACCCCAGCCGGCAGTGCCACTATGCCTATTCCCAGTATGGACAAGAAGGATGCCAGGATTTTGCCGAGAGGCGTGAGTGGGTAGATATCACCATAACCGACGGTCGTTAGAGTTGCCATGGACCACCACATGGCACGAGGAATACTGCCAAAGGCTTCGGGCTGGGTGGGTCCTTCGACTGCATAAAGAAGGATGGCGCCAAAAAAAATCATCGTCACAGTGATAGCTAAACTTAGTACAAGTTGAGAACGTGATTTCACGAGTGAGTCAATAAATACCTTGATGGTTTTGTTGCCGCGCAACAATTTGAGTATTCTCAGCATGCGAAATAACCGAAAGATGCGCAGTAGTAAAAGATCACCACTCAAAAAAATCAAAAAAGAGGGGATTATTGCGATTAGGTCGCATATCGCCATTGGAGAGGCTAAATAGCTAAGCTTGGCCTTAAGTCCACGTTTGCCGTTGTATTCTTTAACTAAGATGAGTCTGGTTAAGTATTCCAGAGAAAACAATATGGTGATGACAACTTCAAAATAAAAGAAAAAGGAGTTGTAACGCTGTTGAATCAAAGTTTCTGTTTCAAGCACCACGCAAACTACAGATAGTATTATTGTCGCGATGAGGAACATTTCTAACCAGGTCTTGGGTTCCTCTTCATTTGGGAACAAGGAACGAAATATGTAGTCCATTGCGCTAACCCCGTGCTGTCTTTTGTACAAGTCTGGCCTCGGTCATCAACTGAATCGTCCTCGAATCAAGTCAGAACATAAGACAGCCCTTTTGATCGATTGTCAAAGAGGTAATGTGAATTAGTGGTTGGCCTAAACCATCCGGTCAATGTTTAGTGTTATATTAATCAGCATTTTTATAGGGTTAGCTCATTTACAGTAGGGGTTGAATATGGATTGTTTCGATGTAGTCATTGTAGGAGCTGGGATATCTGGAATCGGATCTGCGTGCCACTTACAAAGTAAATGTTCTGGAAAAAACTTCACGATTTTAGAAGCACGTGAAGAGTTTGGTGGTACTTGGGACTTGTTTAGGTATCCAGGTATTCGATCTGACAGTGATATGCACACCTTGGGTTTTAATTTTAAGCCTTGGGTTGCATCGAAATCTATCGCTGATGGACCGTCGATAAAAAATTATTTACAAGAAACGATCGTTGAGCACGACTTATCGAAACACATTCAATATCGAACGAAGGTAGTGTCGGCTAACTGGTCCAATAAAGAGTCGTCCTGGTTAGTAGAGGTCAGTAGAGAGGGCCAATCTTCAACACTGTCTTGTAATTTTTTGATGATGTGTAGCGGGTACTATGATTATGAAAAGCCTTTCAGGCCTGAATTTTCCAGCGAGTCGGCTTTTAATGGGCAGATTGTTCATCCTCAGCTCTGGCCAAAAAATTTAGATTATGAAGGCAAAAAAATCATCGTGATCGGAAGTGGTGCCACAGCGATGACTCTGGTTCCGGCGATGGCCGAGAAAGCCGAGTCGGTTACCATGGTCCAAAGATCACCAACGTATGTTGTATCGATGCCCGATGAAGACAAGATAGCCAATGGACTGAGAAGGTTGCTCCCTGATTCATGGGCTTATGCGGTGACTCGGTATAAGAACACGAAGCTTCAGCAGATCATGTATAAGAGGATGCGAAGCCAGCCGGAAAAGATGAAGAAGTATTTGGTCGGTTTAGTTAAGAAGGCGCTAGGTTCGGAACATGACGTGGATACTCACTTTACCCCGAGCTATAACCCGTGGGATCAGAGGATGTGTCTTATCCCGAACGGTGACCTATTTCGATCGATTAAGTCTGGGAAAACCGAGGTCGTGACAGAATATATCGAATGTTTTACTGAAACTGGTATGCGACTGGTATCTGGTCAAGAACTTGAGGCTGACATTATTGTGACTGCCACGGGTTTGAATATGCAGTTGATGGGCGGGGCCGAGTTTTATGTGGATGATCAACCGGTCAATTTTGCGGAGAAGTTCTCTTACAAGGGGATGATGTACGCAGATATTCCAAATCTTATACAGACCTTCGGCTACATTAATGCCTCTTGGACTCTCAGAGCGGATTTAACTGCGGAGTATGCTTGTCGACTGATCAATCAAATGGATGCGCTCACAGCACGACAATGTGTCGCGGTGCTTGCGGATCGAGACTCAAATATGGCCGCTAAACCGTGGATCGAGAATTTTTCTGCGGGTTACATCCAGCGTTCGCTGGATTTAATGCCTAAACAGGGTGAAGAAGATCCTTGGCGCAACACACAAGATTTTGCCTTGGACAAGAAAATTATCAGAGATGCGCCTCTAGAGGATGGCGTGATGACTTTTCGAGATCGAGTGACATCTGCTGCTGGGCCAGAAAACCAATCTACTGGTAAGGATAAAGTGGCTGCATGAATTACGATTAGCCGGGATCAAGTGGGGTTGGGTAAGAAAACCCAACTATAGGTGGTTGGTTTTTGGTGACTAACGAAGAAATTCTTTTTGTTTGATTAAACTTTCAGTCGCTTCGTCGATTAAGTTTGACATGATCTTGCTGACAGGCTCTATCTCGTTGAAATAACCGATGCTCTGGCCGGCACCAGAGTGGATGAGCGGTTCTATATCATGCTCTTCAATTGCACCTAATAGGTCTCCTATTAATACATCCTGCATTGGCATCTTGAGGGGCTTAGGGGCATTGGGCGCCTCCCAGGCTTGACTCCAGCCGCTAATGATTTGCCTAAAAGGTTTCCCACTTTCAGAGCGCGTGATCACGGTGTCGGCACTTCCGGCGGCTTTTAGCTTCTTTGCGTTGACAGGATGAAGGTGCGCTTGATGTTCCTCGGACAAGAGCCACGCAGTGCCCATCCAGACGCCCTGGCCTCCCATGGCCAATGCCGCGGCAATATGTCGGCCAGTAGCGACACCGCCTGCTACCAAGACAGGTATCTCACCTGCTGCGTCAACGATCTGTGGAACCAGCGAGTAAGTTCCGATGGGACCAGTATGTGCGCCTGCGTCGTATCCTTGTGCGACCAGTATTTCGACGCCAGCCTCGATAGCACGCGGTACGTGGTGAGGACTACCAATCAAGGCCAGAGTGGTTTTACCTAAGCGTTTCGCCTCTGCGATGACCTGAGCTGGTGCACCGATTCCACAGGCCAGCATGTTTACCTGCGAGCTTAGAACGGCATCAAGTTGCTTGTCCTCTATTTCTTTAGAGCGGATAAAACGGGTCCTCATGCCCGGCTCGGTCGCGTCAGGTACGGCATACTCCTGGATTAAATCGTCGACGAATTGTCTATGCTCAACGGGTATCTCGGCTTCTATGGCTTCTCGCGAGTTGTGTGTGGGCATTCCTGGCGGTAACACCAGGTCAACGCCAAAGGGCTTGTCTCCAACGAGACTTTTGATTTGGGCGAGCTCTTCGTCGATTTCATGGGGGAACCGTCTGGTCGCTCCATAGACACCATAGCCCCCCGCATTGGTAATTGCGGCCACAACACTTACATCATGTGCGAAGCCAAATATCGGAAATTCGATTCCTAGGTCTTTACAGAGTGGGGTCCATACTTTGCTCATAGTCAATCCGGTTGTTGGTCTTTGATAGGTCGATAGCCTAGGAACGATTATAGGACAAACACATTGGGGTATCTTCATTGAGATAGTTAGATGCTATGGTTGCCTATTAATCTTGAGCCAGAAAAGACGAGGCAGGATGGAGATTCGCAAGTATTACACGATCAAGGAATCCATCAGGAAGGACTCTTTTGGTCAATCAGATGGACAAATCGATCGTATTGCATCGATAGCCATATTTGACAACCCTTTTTCAGGTGAATTTGTTGGCGATCTTTCACTTTTATTTGAATGGGGAGAACAGATTGGTGGAGAGCTCTCGGAAGAGGCAGTTAGTTTTTTGCCTGGCACGCCGACGAGCTATGGTAAAGCAGCCATTGTCGGATCTGCAGGCGATTTTGAGCATGGCGCGGCACTGATTCATCCTCGTCTAGGTAAATCATTGCGAGCCGCGGTTCAGGGGGGGGAAGCGATTATACCGTCAAATGTTAAGGTCGGTTCGGTAGGAACTGAGATTGACGTTCCGATAGGCCACAAAGACGAGGTCTGGTCTTTTGATCATTTTGACACCATGACCGTTTGTGTTCCTGATGCTCCGAGGTCAAATGAGTTCGTATTAATCGTGGTCGTGGCCGACGGTGGAAGAATGCTAGCTAGGTCAGGCAGCAAACCGGTCGTGTGATTTGAATTTCATAAGAGGAGGCGGGTGTTGTTGATCAAAGACTTTCGATCTCCGTTGTTCAGTGCTCAAAACTCTCGAATTGATGGGTCTTGGGCTAGAGGGGAACGAGAACGGTGGGAGAATGTGACCGCGGGTTTTGGCCAATTTGACCTTTCCGAAAAAGCAGTTCCTATGATGCGAGAGGCAATGAGGTCGAATCCTGACCTTCGCAGCAAAGATCAACAGAAAATCATTGAACGCTGTGAACAGGATGTGTTGACGTTCGACAGTGCTCGCTACGACTGTCCTGATGAGCCCCAGGTCGAGGTGCGTGTCCACGTGCCACCACTAACGAGCCGCAGCGTTGGGGATTCATCACTGCGTAAAGGCATTATCTATTTTCACGGGGGTGCGTTTATTTTGTGGAACGCCTCTGATTTTGATTACCAAGCAAGTTTGAAGGCAGTAACTTGCGATTCAGTTGTATTTAACGTGGATTATCGCAGCCCACCGGAAGCTCGGGCGCCGAAAGGAATACTAGACTGTTGTGCGGCTGTTCACTTCATTTGTGAGGAATTGCTCGCTCAATATAATGTGGATCCGAAACGGTTGTGTCTCAACGGCGACAGTAGCGGCGGTTATTTGGCTGTGGGGACTGCGATGGAATTGGCGAAGAAAGGAGAAGTCGATAGGATCAAACTGGTTGTTGCAGATGTGCCAGCAATTAGCGCGCACTGGCTACGGCCAGATGATGAGTCTGCCGATCATTGGTCACGCAACGAAGTCATGAGAGCATCTGGAGAGGGAGGACATATAGAAACCTTGAAAATGCTCTGCACAGACTGGGAGCATCAATTTTCGATTTGCGATCCGTATGTATTTCCTGGAGAGATGCCCGACGATCTGCTGTCAAAATTGCCCGACTGCGTGGTGTTAACTAACGAACATTGTTTTCTCAGAAAAGATGCTGAGTTGTTCGCTTCTAGGCTCCTAACTCATGGCAAATTATTGGATTTTTGTATTCGTCCTGGGATCAGCCACTATAGCGAAATCCCATCTGTCTACAGTGATGCTTCGAGTATCCTGTCTAGGGTGGTGCAAACTTATCTCTAGGTTTGTTCTATGAACGGGTAAGATATAGGGACAGAAATACCATAAGACAAAGGGGAGAGGAATGGACATCGGCTTTTTATCGGCCAATAGGCTGGCTCTAAAAATCAAAAATAAAGAGTTATCGTGTGTTGAATTGCTGGAGCATTATCTGGATCGGGTCGATCAGCATAATGAATCGCTTAACGCGATTATTGTGGATCTTAGAGATAGAGCATTGGAAGAAGCTCGACGCCTGGATGGGATGATCAGCAAAGGAGAAAACCTAGGGCCGTTGCACGGTATACCCATGACGATTAAAGAATCCTATAACTTATCGGGTACTCCCACGACCTTTGGCAATCCCGCCTTGAAAGATAATGTCACTGAAACGGATGCGGAGTCCGTTAAAAAACTTAAAGCGGCAGGAGCCAATATTTTTGGTAAGACAAATGTCCCGCTGGGTCTTGCCGACTTTCAGAGTTACAACGACATCTACGGCACGACCAACAACCCGTACAACCTCGAACGGATCCCCGGAGGATCTTCGGGGGGATCTGCTGCTGCTTTGGCAGCGGGATTGACTGGGCTCGAAACGGGATCGGATATTGGGGGGTCGATTCGTAACCCCGCTCATTTTTGTGGCGTGTTCGGTCATAAACCTACTTACGATCTTCTGTGGGGTAAGGGCCATACTCCCATCGAAGATAACCGTGCGTTTTCCGATATTTCAGTGATAGGCCCTCTGGGTCGATCCGCCGCTGATCTCGATACATCAATTCGAGTTGTCGCAGGTCCGGATCACATCAGGGCAAGAGGCTATAAGCTCGATCTTCCGGAATGGAAAGGAAGAAAGCTGAGTGAGCTTAGGGTTGCCGTTTGGAAAAATGATCCCGTGGCGCCCGTTACAAAAGAAACTGAGTCTCGTGTCAATGCCATCGCAAGTGCGCTCCAGGATGCGGGCGCGAGTATAAATGAAGATGCCCGACCAAAATTTGATGCGGAGTTTAGCCATGAAGTCTATGGGCGATTGTTACACTCGACGATGGCCGCCCGCATGCCGGAGAATGATTATGAGAGCCTCAAAAAGTATGTAAGCTCTTTGAGTCCGGAAGACCAAAGT
>CAZYHH010000020.1:0-19602 GCA_964647295.1 uncultured Pseudomonadales bacterium | reverse complement strand
GGAGGCCCAGATCACCTCTTGTAACGGGATCATTCCTCCCCAACCAAGACCAAGAAGTACAAAAGCGCCGAACACCAAAAAAAGCTCCTGCTGAGACACTGCAAAAATAATCAAAAACAGGGATAGCCCGGTGACGGCAGCAGAAACCGCGGCAAGTGATTTGGCTGGACTTCGGTCAATAAAATATCCCCATATGGGTTTCGAAACCATCGCCGGAACTGAAACGACAGCCATAGTGAGTGCTGCTTCATTTGCAGTGAAGCCGCTATCGGTCATGTAAGGCACTGTATGCAGCAACATAACCCCAATATTGATCGTGAAAAACCCGAACGCTACGATGAGCGCGTAAAATGAAAATGTTCTCAAAGCCTCGGCACGTGTGAAACTTGTTGAGTATTCTTCAAAAGCCGCATCTCCCGCGCCCTCAAGAATCTGCGCTTCACTAAGACCATCGGGGTGAAGCCCGTAATCTTCAGGTCTTCTTCGCATGACCAACGCGACAGGATAAATCAAGATTGCCGTCCCAATACCAAGCCAGATCCAAGACATCCTCCAACCCACCTCGTCAATTAGCCAAGTGACGGGCGGCGTTAATCCAATACCCCCAAAAGAAACGCCCATCGCAGCGATGGCCACTGCCATTCCACGGTTTACCACAAACCACTTAGATAACGTCACATTAACCACTAGATTGCCAACCATCGCGCAACCCAATGCCATGACTACCCCATTTAGAAGCCACCAGTAGCTCAGGCTTTCGATAAGGCTATGCAGGACAAGCGACACCGCAAGAATAGTCCCCCCAACCAACATAACCGGCCGGGCGCCGACCCGGTCGATTTGGGTACCAATAAACACACCACACAGCGCAGTCGCAAACATACCGATAGTTCGGGTCATGGAAAATTCAAGTCGGGTCCACCCTAGGTCTTCAATCATGGGCACCATAAAAGGGCCATGCACGTAGCTGAAAAGACCCATACCAATAAACTGGGCCATAAACGCGGCAACTACCAACCGATATCCGTAAAAGGAATCTTTAAACAACAAACAGGCTTGGTCTAACTATGGAACCGAAATTAGATCATGTTTCAAGAGGAAAGTATGCTTGCGCGCACACTACGAACTCGCTATTAGAAAGGTACGCCCACGCCTTTGCATAAAAAACGCATAAAAGGTGTAGCCGTCGAGTATTTTTTCTTTACAAACCCTACAAACTTCGCGGTTTTTGCCTCTTCACTGGAAAAATTGTAAATAGCCATAAAATCCTTGCGCTTGAGATCTTCTAAAAAAAGATCATCCTTAGTATAGCCCTTGGGAGGTCGGGTCAACGAGCGTCCACTCATCTCAAAATCCTTTCTGAATTTTGCAGATTTAATCACTCTCCCCCATTCGTCGGGTTTATCCTTAATCAGACTTCTGATACCGGCTAGGGATTTGGGTTCAGGTCGCCACAGTCCAGCGGCTAAAAAGCAATTTCCTCTTTCGATATGCAAGTAATAACCGGGTGCGTGAATGTCCTTTCCGAATTGATGTCTGAACTGGATACCAATGTTAGTTTTATAAGGTCGTTTATCTTTGACAAATCTCATATCTTTATAAACCCGCATCAAAGAACCACCGCTGCGCTTTGGGATCGCATCAAAATAATCTGAAAATTGATGAATTGCAGGTGCGATCGTCGCAATAAAATCCAAGGCAGGATCAAGGACATCACTCAAATATCGATTTTTATTTCCCTCGAACCATTCGCGGTTATTGTTTTTTTCGAGTTGACCTAAGAAGCCAAAGGTCTTTCGTCCAAAACCCGTGAATTGGGGCATCGATAACTACGCTGCTTAGTGTTTATTCAGTCTTGCCAGCAGAAAGCGCTGCAATCACACGATCAACCACTGAGTCGGCCTTTTCGCTCATCTGCTGATCCGTCGCATCTTGAATCGGATGATCGACGAATACTCTTCTAGCATCTTTCATACCTAACGCATTGGCCTGAGTCTCAGCCGCGTCTTCAAATTCGGTAGACGCAATCGCAACAGCCGGAACCCCTTGAATCTCAAACCATACCGTGTCATGCAAACTGCACGTGGTACAGGATCCTCAGTCGGCTAACGCCTCAACGACAAAGTCATTATTTGAGGCTATATCTGTTCTAAGATCGTCAGGCGCCGGCTTGGAAAAAGTAGGCTTCATATATCGCGTAATTTCTATCTGAGGCAATCGCTGCTCGAATGCCTCTTGCAATCGGTCAAGTAGGATACTACCTCGGTTCTTCGATATATCTAAAAAGGCTATTTTGCCCTTTACAGTCTCTGGTCTTGGGCTTACTTGCCTTTCGACCGGCACTGCTTCATTCGTTGGGTCTAAAATTGTCAAAGACATTTGTATCTCCTTTTTTATCACCTATGCACTTGATCATAATCAATTGAGCAAATTAACGCTCGTCAATTTTTCGAGAAACAGGAATCGAACCTTTTGGCCCGGTGAGCCAGCCATGAAAACACCCGCTAAACTTGCCGGCTTCGCTGCCCGCCACCACAATGTGAATGTTAGAATCTGAACCAAACTTAGTCACCACCTTGTTCAGCGCCTCTTCATCCATCTTCGCCGCGATCTCCGGCTTTAGTCCTGATCCAGAAACATCATCGACTATCATCTCTCGGTAAGTCCTTTGGGTAACCGATTGTATGCGCTGACGAATATCAGCTTTTTGATATTCATCCCTCGAAAAAGTATCCACATGCTCAGGCGAGACCACGATAAGGCAGTCCGTAACCCCGTACGCTTTAGGTGCTAGAATAGTCTGCACACATTGAGCTATCGTACCAGCGAGCAAATCCCCGTGAAGAGAACTTTCATCAGCCGTAAGCACCGGTCCGCTAGACATGGTGAACGCAGTCACGACCGAGTCTTCCGCGTCAAATCCCCTTTCGACATGAAGAGGATCCCAATTAGACCGCTCTTCCCACTCGGCAAAACACATCGTGAACTTCATCGGATTACCGAGGGTGGATCGTTCGGTACCACCTGGTACCGCTCCGCCAACATTTCTTACAACCAATCGAACCGCTCTTCCGATTGTCGCGTTAGCCCGATTACCCTGGCCTAACGCACCAATTCCCATGTTCATGCCGATTCTTTTACGAATCGGTCCATTCACCACCAACACAGGACTCGCTCCCATGGTCGTCGCCATCACCCCATGAATGTTGTAGTCGTCCGTGGCGATCGCCTCGACCGCTGCAATGACGACCGGCATATACTCAGGCTTGCAACCCGCCAGCACACAATTAATGGCTATTTTCTCAACGGTTACCTCTCCCATGTTAGGAGGCATAACAGCCACAACATCCTGTGGGTCTCTGGACGTCCCCGTCAACATACGGACGACCCTTTCCGCTGTAGGGGGTATCACCGGTAGACCGTCGGAAAACCCTTGATCAAACATAAACTCGAACTCATCGTCCTGAATGCCAATCTCGATTTTCCTAGCCCGAATCGGACTATTCTCTGACTCTGCTCGCAGTCGATCGGCATGAGTAGGATCCACCGACAAAGAACCGCAACCTGGCCGCCATTCGGGGAAGGCCGGCCAATCAATCTTACTTTCTAAAAGGGAGTTAAAAGAAGAAACCTCAGCGATCAATTGCTGCCACTCGGCACGATCGAAACCGACTACCTCTTTTTGCAAACCACTCCCATCGGCCCATATCAATGTGGGGACCGTTTCAATATCGGTTTCGAAGGAAACCTTTAAATCAGAATCGTCGATGATTGAGAAAACAGGCGAAAATTCCCGCTCCAGAAGAGCATTACCCTCCTGCGTCTGGCCCAGCACATGAAATTCGAGCCGCCCATCAAGATGATCTTGCAGCGCATTCAAAAGCGGCATAACCTCGCGACAAGTGGGGCAATCCTCTTTGACAAAACACACTAACGACTGATCTTCTCCAGAAAAGACACGCGTTTTACCGGCGACATCGGTAAGAGAAAAAGGCTTCACAGCATTCATTAGTTCTTCCTCCTGGCTCTGTGGCGATCGAATCCTAGCGATAGCTATACTGAATCAAACATTAAACTATTGAGTTAACTAGTCTATACCGAGTACAGTGCAGATTATAAATATTTGTGGAAACAATCCGTGTCAGAACTATCAGAATTTAGAGAAGAAGTCGCCCAGTGGTTAAATAGTAACTGTCCAGACGGCGCAAAAGGCCCTGGCCAGATTTCTATGGGAAGTTCTAAAGTCACCTTAGAGTCTGATGTCAAACTATGGCTGGAAAGGTGCTCAGAACGTGGTTTTACTGCACCCACCTGGCCCAAAGAGTATGGCGGTGGTGGGCTGTCTCCACAAGAAGCTAAAATAGTGTTTGAAGAGATGGCAGAAATTCGAGCGAGAACACCGCTCGTTGGAATGGGTATGTCTATGATTGGTCCCACGCTGCTTGAATTTGGTACAGACGAACAAAAAGCCAAGCATCTACCCAAGATAGTACGTGGCGAAGTTCAATGGTGCCAAGGTTATTCCGAACCCAACGCGGGCTCCGACCTAGCAGCACTGCAAACCCGCGCGGTCGACAAAGGTGACCATTGGGAAATCAATGGTCAAAAAATATGGACGTCAGGAGCCGCAACCGCGGATTGGATGTTCGCCCTTGTCAGAACAGATGTTGACGCGCCAAAGCATGATGGCATTAGCTTTGTTTTACTCACCATGGATCAACCTGGCGTAACGGTCAAACCAATCCGGCTAATCTCCGGGTCTTCACCCTTTTGTGAGACTTTCCTGGACAATGCTACCGCCGAAAAAGATGATCTGGTCGGATCCCTCAATAAGGGCTGGACAGTAGGCAAGCGACTTTTGCAGTTCGAGCGCTCCGGAATCGGAGGATTGTCCGGAGGGGCAAGAAGAGCTCAACCTGGCTCAGGCCTGGCGAAACTCGCGAAAGACTCGGTCGGAGAAAAAGACAACTCCATTGCTGACGATGCGGTGAGAAAAGACGTGACTGTCATGAACATGAATCGGGCTGCCTTTCAATTAACCGCACAACGAGCAAACGAGGAAAATAAATCCGGCATCCCTGGTGCGGCCACTTCCATCTTTAAACTTTACGGAGCCGCGCTGCAGCAGGACAGTGCTAATATGAGAAGAGAGTTGTTAGGGTTCAAAGGGCTAGGCGCCCACGATACCAATGGATTTAACAAAACCGAACTAGTCGCCACCGAAGAATGGCTCCATACAAGGACAACGACGATCTACGGCGGCAGCAATGAAATCCAAGCAAATATTATCGCTAAAAGGGTACTCGGGCTGCCTGACTAAAACAGACCGTATAGGGAGAGCGTAATGACTACAGTGAGTGGATTCGAAACGATTGGGATCGACAACCTAACGCCTCACATCGGTGCGCAAGTCGACGGGGTCGACCTCTCCAAGGACCTGTCAAATGAACAATTCAGTGAAATATACCAAGCCTGGTTAAACTGGAAAGTGCTGGTATTCAGGGACCAACACATCAGCCAAGATCAACACAAGGCCTTTGCAAGAAAGTTCGGTTCTCTCCATGTACACCCGATGCAGCATCACTATAAGGGCGATCCAGAAATACTCAAAGTACACACCACTAAGGATTCAGCTTATACCAACGGAAATGGCTGGCATACCGATGTGACTTGCGATCCCATACCACCGTTAGGATCCATGTTATATATCAAAAAAGTTCCAGAATCAGGCGGCGGCGATACACTCTATGCCGACATGTATCTCGCGTATGAAATGCTAAGTAATACGATGAAGGAAATATTATCAGACCTCACGGCCGTTCATGACGGTGCATTTCCCTACTTGAAAAATTATAAAGTCTCGCCACCCGATGGACAGGAATACCCCAAAAACGACCATCCGGTCATCACAACCCATCCGGAAACTGGCAAGAAAATACTCTATGTGAACGCGGCATTTACCTCTCATATCAAGGGGCTGTCAGCCTGGGAAAGCGAAGCAATCCTATCCTCACTTAAACAGTTCATCGCCAGCACACCGCGTTTGACATGTCGAGTCAACTGGGAACCAAACACACTAACATTTTGGGACAACCGCTGTACTCAGCATCATGCTATCTGGGATTACTGGCCATACACTCGTTCGGGAGAAAGAGTGTCGATATTAGGTTCAGAGCGGCCCGCTGCATAGAACCCTCTGATAGACGTTTACGAGAGTCGTACCGCAAAGATGGCATATAATGTACCGCCATGGTTTTTGTATTTCCTTAACTGCAAAGATGCATGACGTTATTTAGAACTCAAGATCACTTCAAAGAACTGCAGCCTATACTCCGGCTGGGATGGCCGATAATCCTTGGCCAACTCTGCATCATGGCCACGGGCTTTTTGGACACACTAATGGCGGGCCGATATAGCGCTACTGATTTGGCTGGAGTGGCATTGGGGTCTAATCTGATATGGCCCTTCTATCTCTTGTTAGCCGGCAGTTCGATGGCATTGACGCCGATGGTTTCCCAGCTACGCGGCGCTAACAAAATTGACGAAGTCGGATCCCAGGTCTGGCAAACAATATGGCTCGCCATCGTGGCTGCGATTCTACTTCTAATTTTCCTTAACAACATGGAGCCACTTTTTGTATTCATGGGTGTAGACAAAGAGGTCACCCGTATTGCAATCGAATACCTGGAGGCCGTCTCCTGGGGAATACCGGCCTTAGTGTTCTATACCGCATTTCGCCACGCTTGCGAAGGTCTGGGACATACCATACCTCCCATGTTGATTGCGGCTTCAATTATTCCTGTCAATGCGTTACTAAATTACGGCTTTATCTATGGCCATTTTGGCCTCCCAGAATTAGGCGGTGTCGGCTGCGGCAAAGCAACGGCAGTAGTATGGTGGCTACAGCTCGGACTAATGCTCGTCGTCATTAATCGTCCATTTTTCAAAGTCACCAATTTTTTCAAGGTGGATCCAAGACCACGGCCTGCGCTGGCCAAACAGCTTTTTATGATCGGACAACCAATAGGCTTATCGGTTTTCCTTGAAATGGCGATCTTCTCTGTCATCTCTTTCTTAGTCGCTGCCATTAGCGTCCAAGAGGTTGCCGCAAACAGCGTCGCATTTAATTTGAATTGGTTAACGTTTGTCATCCCAATGAGCTTTGGAACCGCAGCAGGAATACGTATCGGTTATCACGTAGGAGCACGGGACCTTAAACTTGCCGGAGACGCGGCTTCTGCTGCTTTCCAATTTTGCTTGGCTTACGCCCTAGTGGTGAGCGTTTTGATCATTTTTTGGCGCTACGAATTGGTAGGCCTGTATACCCAAGATAAAGAAGTCATCAAAATTGCCGCATACTTGATGGTATTCTTAGCGCTCTATCAAATTGTCGATGATGCTCAGGCAGTCGCCCTGGGTTGCCTTCGTGGCTATAAAGACACCTTTGTACCAATGATTTTCGGGTTAGTCGGGTATTGGATAATCGCCCTACCGCTTGGCCACTATCTGGCAAATGGACCCTATGAAATGGTACAGGGAGCCGCTGGATACTGGACTGGCATGGCATTCGGTCTAGCCTGCGTTGCACTATGCGCTACGATAAGATTGTCGCGCATGACCGAGAACTTTAGCAAAGTCGTATTATTGGCGACTCATCAGACGAAGTGGTAACAAATCCAAACTCGCTATCGTCCCACTTCAGCTTCTCAACACTTGACCCGACAATGCTCCCGCATGCTGACCGTTCTCCATGAACACTTCGCCATTGACCAGTACATAGTCATAACCCTCTCCCGTTTGAACGTAACGGCCGGCACCTCCGGGAAAATCATGTTTGTATTCAGGTAAATTAATGGACAGGTTTTCTAAATCGATGATATTCACATCAGCAAAGCATCCCTCTCTGAGGAGCCCGCGATCGTTGATGCCAAACAGATTCGCAGTATCAGAGGTCCAACCTCGAATCGCTTCTTCCAGACTCAAAATTCCTCGGTCTCTCACCCAATAGCTGAGTAACCAGGTCGGGGAACTGGCATCCATGATCTGGCCCACATGAGCTCCTGAATCGGCCAACCCCATAGCCACCGTCGGATTCACCAACATTTCTTCAATGGCTTCCATACTCTGATTCAGACCCGGATGGTAGATCACTACTCTGCCATTGTGTTGACGATTCAATTGCACGAAAGCCTCTACCGGACTTAGATTCATTCTCTTAGCATGCGAGGCGAGCGAGTTCTCATCGTCGTGTTGATAATCCACCGCACCGTCGAACAAAAGGTATGAAATTTCAAAATTAAGCTGGGGCTCGACATCCAAGTCACATAAACTGTTGCGAATGGTTTCGTCCTCGAGCATTGCCACACGCTCAGATAACGACTTGTCTTTCAACATTTTCCAACTTGTCGATCCGTCGAACGGGGTCCGATGATCCAGAGCGAACAGCCCTCCTACGCCTCTTGAAGTGGTCTGCGGACGCAAGCGAGCGCCCAAAGCATTTTCTTCCTCGACAAATTCGATCACTCGCTTATACAACTCAGGTCGTCGAAAACTATGAACTAAACCAAACGTTAAATTGAGGTCGTTGTTTCGAGAAACCTCACCCATCCACGCAATTTCAGCGCGTGTATTTGGAAGATCCTCTGCATCACGTTCACCCAGTCGAGCAGCCGCTTCAAAAACTCCCTTTTTGTGACGACCCATCACCGCACCAATTGCGAACATCTCTCTCGCATCAGCATGTGTCCCGGGCACATACCGGCCATCGGGTACCCGATGCATGAAAGTTCGAGAAGTCGAAAATCCCAACGCGCCATTTCCTATAGCCTCATCGACTAGCGCCGTAATTTTCCTTAGATCTTCTTCGGTCGCGGGCGCTTCATCCAAAGATCGCTCGCCCATGGCATGATATCGAACCGCGCAATGCCCAACCATACCACCAACATTCACCCCTTTGTCCATAGCATCGATAGCTTCCAGATATTCGCCATAGGTTTCCCAATTCCATGGCAATCCCGCATGAATGCTATCGGCTGGAATGTCTTCAACAGACTCCATTAGCTGCGCCAAATAATCCCGATCCTCGGGTTTACACGGCGCGAAGGTCACACCACAGTTACCCAATACCACCGAGGTAACCCCATGAAAACAAGAAGAAGAAGCAATAGGATCCCACGCAATCTGAGCGTCTAGATGCGTATGAATATCAACAAATCCTGGTGTGACTATTTTTCCTTCGGCATCGATGGTCCGTTTGGATTTGCCTAGATTTTGGCCGATCTTAACGATTCGGCCAGAATCAATCGCGATGTCCGCTTTAAATCTTTCACTACCACTACCGTCTACGATGGTACCCGCGCTAATAACTAGATCGTGTGACATTTTCTCCCCCCTGGCTTTTTTGATTCACTTCAAAATAATACAACGAAAATTCGTGCCGACAAAGCGATGCACGTTTCTACTTTGGCAAACTTGCCAACATCGCATCAGTGGCAGGCACTCCTAAAAGAACCCGACCAGCATCTTCGATGTGATGTGGTGCGACGGTCTGATGTTGGCCCACCACTCTAATATCTCTAGCAACCCGTTCTAGCGGATGGCCTTTCTGATTTGCCGTTGTCCCTGCTGCCTCGACCAACCGATCAACAGCGGCAATACAACTTCGTACCGCATCAGAACAAGCCAACTGAAATATTGCCGCCTCTTTATCGCTCACTTCCTCATCCTGAACAGCCTTATCCCACAGTGAGCCTAATAACTCCATAACCAGAGCTCGAACAGAGCGCACTCTTACTTCGGATTCGGCGATCGCTCGCTGGGCCCAGCCCCGATTTTTAAGGGACTTACTGGTAAAACGCGGAACCTTACCCTCAGCCAAGTCCACGAAATTATCAAGTGCCGATCGAGCCAATCCAAATGCTATCGCCACTTTGTTGTAACAAAGCCTGGTTCTAAAAGGCATCCTTAATAATGCAGAGTTATGTTGGACCTTACCCAGTGGTGCGACCAGCCTTTCTTCTGGAACAAAAACGTCTTCTAAGATAACGTCGTGCGAGCCGGAACCGCACAACCCAGAAGTGTGCCAAGTATCCAATATCTCAAACTCCGGCTTGGGAACGACTAGATATTGGTGTCCCCAATTATTACGTTCTCCATTTTCGTAGATATAGACAGTCGCACCGAACAAGTCACTATTATGACAACCACTACAAAAGCCCCAGCGGCCAGAGACCCGATATCCGCCCTCTACTTTGTCCGCTCTCCCCGCCGATGCCGTGGAGCTACACATAATTACGGACAAATCTTCAATCAGCTCTCGACAGTGCACGAACCCTGGTGCAATCAGGCCAAAGGTTTCGATACCGATCATCAAATTCCAGGCCGCACTGCCATCAGCACAAGCAATTGTTTCAATCGTTTCGATTTGAGTAATGGGATCTTCTTCGGAACCAAAAAAATCAACTGGAGCCGCTATGCGATACAGGCCTTCTCGCGCGAAAGCTTCGGCCACTTCACTTTTCAAATGGCGTTGAGACTCGCTTATTTCGGCGTGTTCACGAACCAAGCCTACGAGTCCTTTTGCTCGCTCCTGCGGCGTTCCCATAACTTGACCCTACCTCTAAATAAGCGATTAACATACCAGTCAAAGTACTAGAGTTCGATACTTAAATTCGAATACACTGAGTTATGAGCAGAGTTTTTAATCTACCCATCGAAGGGCTAACCGTCGGGCACGCGGAAGACAGTTCAGTCGTCACCGGCGCAACTGCTTGCATCTTTGAAGAACCGGCGGTAGCAGCAGTACACATCATGGGCGCTTCGCCCGGCACACGAGAAACCGAATTACTCAACCCCGAATATGCCGTCGCCAAGGTCGACGCAATCGTACTTTCAGGCGGGTCAGCTTTTGGTCTTGATGCAGCAGGCGGCTGTCAGGCTTGGCTAAAAGAACACAATCGAGGGATTTTCATCGATCCAGTACACATACCCATTGTTCCTTCAGCGATTTTGTTTGATATGCGCAGTGCCGGCAATAAAAACTGGGGCAGATTTTCACCCTACCGTGATCTAGGTTATGCCGCGGCAGAAAACGCGAACAATACAGTCTCTCTAGGGCGAGTCGGAGCCGCGTTTGGTGCTTCCACTGCCAACACATTAGGTGGATTCGGAATGGCGAGCGCAACATTTGCTGGCGGGAACATCCTGTCCATGGTCGCCCTAAACGCGGTGGGTAGTCCTTTAATCGGTGATACCAACCATTATTGGGCAGCAGCCTTCGAGGAAGACGAAGAATTCGGTGGGATGGGCCTCCCAGACCCCTGGCCGGAAGACGCGAAAGTCGGTCGAACAAAAAGCGGTCAACTAGTGGCAGGCGCCAATACCACCCTGGCAATTATTGTTACCGACCTAGCGCTTAGCCCTTCCCAAGCGAAACGGGTTAGCATTTCGGCACATGACGGATTTGCTCGTGCCTTGTACCCCGTGCATACGATGGCAGATGGAGATTTAATCTTTACCGCATCGACGGACCAGGTGCACTTGGACGATGACAAAATACTGGAACTTTCGGTAATCGCGGCAAATGTCACCACGAGGGCTATAGCCGTTGCGGCTTACGAGGCCCAGAAGGAAGCGAACTCCTAATGGATCAGCAAGCGCTAGTAGCCAAAATCAAAGCAAAAGAAGATGAGCTCGTTGCACTTACCCAGGACCTAATTCGCATCCCCACCATTAATCCGCCTGGCGAGTTCTATACCGATTGCGTCGAATATCTAGACAAACGTTTCAAATCTAAGAAATTTGAAACCCAGATTATTCGGGCAAAAGACACTCCCGGAGACTCGGACCAGTATCCTCGCCAAAACATCATTGCTCGCGTCAGCAACGGAAACGGCCCCTGCGTTCACTTCAATTCTCATATTGATGTGGTCGCCGTCGGATCAGGTTGGACGCAACCCCCATTCGAAGGAAAAATCGTCGGAGATCGAATTTATGGACGAGGTTCTTGCGACATGAAGGGAGGAATGGCGGCTTCGATCATCGCTGTTGAATCCTATCTCGAGCTCAATCCGAACTTCACTGGGAGTATCGAAATTTCTGGCACCGCAGATGAAGAGACTGGTGGATATGGAGGAGTCGGTTATCTAGCCGAACAAGGGATCCTGGCTAAGCCCAGAATCGACCATGTGATTATCCCGGAACCCCTAAACAAAGATAGGATCTGCCTCGGTCACCGGGGTGTTTGGTGGGCCGAAATCGAGACCTTGGGCAAGATCGCTCACGGGTCTATGCCATTCGACGGGGACAGCGCCATACGACATATGCAGGCGGTCCTCGAGCGATTTGAAAAAGAGCTTTACCCGTTACTGAAAAATAAAAAGACCAACATGCCCGTGGTCCCTGATGGCGCAAAAGAATCGACCATGAATATTAATTCGATCCACGGCGGAGAAAGCGAGGAGTTTGACGGGTTACCCTCACCCTTGGTAGCGGACTCATGTCGAATGATCATCGATCGGCGATTCTTGATAGAGGAAAAGCTCGAGGAAGTTAAGAGGGAGATCGAAACAATACTAGAAAACCTGAGCCAAGACCGTGAAGGATTTTTGTATAAGCTAAAAGATTTATTCGAGGTTATCCCCTCCATGACTTCTGAATCTGCGCCAGTAGTAAAAGCAGTCGAACAAGCCATTATCACAATCTTAGGCGCTAAACCGGAGATGGTGGTTTCCCCGGGTACTTATGATCAAAAACACATCGACCGGATCGGAAAATTGGAAGATTGTATCGCTTATGGCCCTGGAATATTAACCCTCGCACACCAAGCTGACGAATATGTGAACGTATCAGACATGATCGATTCAGCATGTGTTATGGGCTTTGCACTAGACGAGCTATTGCATGGTAAAAACAATGAATCGACTTGACGGTAAAGTCGCCTTGATCACCGGGGCCGGATCAGGTTTTGGAGCGGGCATCGCCAAAAACTTCGTTGAGGAAGGCGCTCGAGTGGGGGTGTTAGACCTCAACGGAGGAGCAGCAAGGACCATCGCACAAGAGCTGGGCGACAATTCTCTAGCGATCGAAGCTGATATCACTAATAAAACGCAGATTCAAAAGGCCGTAGATGAGATAACCGCTTGGTCTGGACCTATCAACGTATTGGTAAATAATGCGGGAATAGGCCATACCCCCACGCCATTGGAAAAACTCGATCAAGAACAGTTCGACAAGATAGTAGCAGTCAACATGCGGTCAATTTACCTGACAGGCCAGGTCATCGTTCCACTAATGAAGTCCGAAGGGGGTGGCAGTATTCTGAATATCGCATCGACAGCTGGAGTTAGCCCCAGGCCCAATCTGACCTGGTACAACGCGTCGAAGGGATGGGTCATCACCGCAACCAAATCAATGGCGATTGAGTTAGCACACGATAAAATCCGGGTCAACGCACTCAACCCTGTCGCCGGAGAAACGCCCTTATTGTCTACCTTCATGGGCGAAGATACGCCAGAAATGCGACACAAGTTTCTCTCGACTATCCCCTTGGGCCGTTTTTCTACTCCTGAAGATTTAGGACAAGCAGCGGTCTATCTATGTAGCGATGAGTCTTCTTTAGTCACGGGAATTACCCTAGAGATCGATGGTGGTCGGACCATTTAAATTATCTATCTGAATAGCAAAACAAAGAGCCAATCTTCCTTCCCTTTCGTCTTATTCTTTTCCTTCACCCGCCACCGAGTAGATACCAGAGACGAGCCACTGTAAATCGACTCCATACAGCACCGCGAGACTGTGTACTGTAACGTAGCTGGGCATATCATATGAATCGTTTTGATTAGGCTTGTTCGGATCTAATTCAAAGTCTTGAATTTGTGTGCGCTCCCAATTAATAAGCATTTTCGGAGTGGCGTTGACAAATCGAGCGGCCTGGAAAATAGACATATCGGCCTCTTCCCTGGAATTTTTCAGCCTCTTTGAAAAATTTAACTCTTGCATGATCACACTAATAATAAAGAATTATCCCGCCAATCTCTTGGGTTTGTTTTTTCCCTCTCTTGATTCTTTTCCAGTTCTAGCGCCACATAGCTAGACTATAGTTGTTTCGAGATTGGCTGCTCGGATCGTTTAAATCCTGTTAGCGCGTAACTCCTCTTCGACCACCCTGGAAAAGAAGCTCCCACCATACACCAGAGCCTCATCGTTAAAATCATAGTGCGGGTTATGTAACGGGTTACTCGATTCGCCATTACCAATAATCAAATAACAACCTGGCACCTTTTCAGACATAAAGGAAAAATCTTCTGACCCGGTACCCGGATCACCGGACCGAAACACATTCCCCTCTCCGACCATGCTGCTGCAGATATCTCCTGCAAAGGCCGTCGCGGCTTCCTCATTCACAACTGGGTGAAAGAGCACCCGGAAGGAGACCTCTGCTGACGCACCGTGCGCTGTCGCAATTCCATTAACCAAGGAATTAACCTGCTCCTCGATCGCACTCATTTTCTCCATGGAGAAGGTCCTAACAGTTCCTGATAGCTCAGCAGAATCAGGAATCACGTTGTAGGCATCTCCGGAATGGACCTTGGTGATCGAAAAGACAGCACTTTCATTAGGCGATGTCGACCGAGACACTAAAGTCTGTAGAGACCCGATTAGCTCGCCCGCGATCGGTATCGGGTCGATGGCCAAATGAGGGAACGCCCCGTGTCCGCCCTTGCCCTGGATGGTAATATCAAAAAATGCACCTGCCGCCGTCCGCACGCCGGGCACCGCCGCGAATTTACCCACCGGCAGACCTGGTCCGTTATGCATGGCGTAGAGTCGATCGCACGGAAATTGCTCGAACAGGCCGTCTTCGATCATCGCCAGTGCGCCGCCAATGCCCTCCTCGGCAGGCTGGAAGATAAAATTAACCTGTCCCAAAAAGTCCTGACTCTTGGCAAGGTATTTGGCCGCAGCGAGCAGCATCACCGTGTGCCCATCGTGGCCACAGGCATGCATGGTCCCATCATGTTGTGAACAGTGCGAAAAATCATTTTTCTCAAGTATTGGAAGTGCATCCATATCGGCCCGAAGCCCGATACTTCGTGTTTCGTTGCCCACTCGCAGCACACCAACCAGTCCCGTTTTCCCGATGCCCCGATGAACCTGTACCCCGAACTCTTCGAGTTTTTTAGCGACAAAATCGGCCGTCCGATCCTCTTCAAATCCCAACTCGGGATGGGCGTGTATGTCTTGTCGCCAGGCAGCCAGCTCATCTTTCATCGCTACAATGTCTTCAACTAATTCCACCTCAGCCTCCACTTTTAGCTGCCTTCAAAAACTTCTTCCCTTTATCCGACCAAGTATGCATTGATTTATTCACACGTCACAAGTCTCGAAAACTACGTTTGCTAAAATAATTCGGCGGTCTTCTGTTTCAATTGTCATCTAAACTCGACCCCACTATGATCGGTGAGACGAGTATCCACCAGTAAGGGAAGACTTTGAATACCAACAAATTGAGAACGCCTTACCTCTTAGTTCCCTTTCTCCTCATCCTCCTTTTTGCCTGTTCCGGAAATGAGTCCGAGACGGAATCGAAGGTCGAGAAAGGCCTGGTCGATGACCAACGTATCATCAACGCGCCCCTCGCGGAACCGGGGAGTTGGCTGACCTACGGTCAGACCTACAAGGAACAAAGATTTTCGACTCTCTCCCAAATCAACAAAGAAAACGTTGAAGATCTGGGGCTTGCTTGGCACAAGGCGATCGGTGGTTCGACCGAACGAATGCAAGGAACCCCCTTAGTCGTGGATGGTGTCATGTATGTTTCGAGCGGTTGGAGTATCGTCTACGCGCTCGACGCTAAAACCGGCGAGGAGATTTGGCGGTACGATCCGAAAACGGACAGGCAATTTGTCAAGCTGTCCTGTTGTGGTGGCGTGGTTAATCGCGGTGTAGCTGTCTACAAAGGCAAAGTCTACGTGGGCACATTCGACGGCCGACTCATTGCAATCGATGCCACCACCGGTGAAGAAGTTTGGGATGTTGATACGTATCATCCGTCCGCCTTGGGTCGATTCAACATCACCGGTGCTCCTCGCGCCGCCTCCAACAAAATATTCATCGGTCAGGGTAGTTCAGAGAGCGGACACCGTCGCGGCTACGTCAGCGCGTATAATGCTGAAACCGGAGAACTTGAATGGCGTTTTTATTTAGTTCCCGGGGACCCATCACTTCCATTCGAACATCCAGAACTTGAGATGGCTGCCAAAACCTGGGGAGGAGAATGGTGGAAATACGGTGGAGGCGGCACGGCCTGGAGCTCGTTGGTCTATGACGAAGAACTCAACACCCTCTACATAGGTGTCGGCAATGGAGCTCCATGGCCTCGAGAAATTCGCTCACCCGGTGGAGGAGACGATCTTTTTTTAACCGCTATTGTTGCAGTCGATGCAGATAGCGGTGCGATGAAATGGTATTACCAGACAGTCCCTGGAGATAACTGGGATTATAGCGCAGCGATGGACATCGTCTTAGGCGAGCTACAGGTAGATGGCAAACTTACGAAAGTACTTCTGCAAGCACCAAAAAATGGATTCTTTTACGTCATCGATAGAATGAATGGGAAGTTGCTTAGAGCCCACCCCTACACCGAAGGGATTACCTGGGCGACTCACGTTGATATGCAAACCGGAAGGCCCGTCGAAAATCCCGATACCGCCTACGAAAACAATCCCCAATGGATACTGCCCGCCAATGCCGGCGCGCACAACTGGGAACCCATGTCATGGGAGCAGGACAAGGGACTGATGTATTTTTATTACCACGACTACGCCAATTTCTATTCCCTAGATGAGTCATTCGTCAAAACTGGGCACTACAAAATCAACCCCATAGGTCTTAGCCTGGGTGTTGGAGTTGGGCAGTATCGACAAGAACTGGAGAAAAAGGCAAAGCCAAGACCCGAAACAAAGGGATTCCTGGGTGCATTCGATCCTTTGACTGGGGAATACCAATGGCGTCTTCAATTAGACTCCGCTTTTAATGGCGGTGTGTTAGCGACGGAAACCGGACTCTTATTTCATGGCGAGGGCCAAGGAATTTTCTCTGCTCGCGACACAAGTAATGGCGATCTTTTGTGGCAATACGATGCCTTTGGCTCCTTTTCATCGTCATTGATGAGCTACATGATCGAAGACACTCAATACCTCGCGACGATGATCAGCGGGAGTTTAAAATATGACAGGCCTGGCACCCTACTGGTTTTTAAACTTGGCGGTGTGGACAAACTCGATACCCCACCTCTGAGAGACTACACCATACCCGAGCCACCCAAGATGGAGTTAAATCAATCAGTTATTGCCAAGGGAAACACGCTTTATCACGAACACTGCGCGCTGTGTCACAGAGGCCTGGGACAGCTAACCATCGTCGCTACCGCCGTACCCGACCTCAGGAGAATGTCAGCCGAAACTCATCAACAGTTCACGGCGATCGTCCTAGGCGGTTCGAAGAAAAATCTCGGCATGCCTAGCTTCGCCAATGCGCTGGACAGCGATTCAAGCGAAGCGATTCGTGCTTTCGTTATTTCAAAAGCACTAGAGGCTAAATCCCAAGAAGAAGAAACTCAGCCTGAGCAAGGATAGCAAGATTAAACGAAGTGAAATTGAGCAAAAACTCGGAAGACTGCAAAGCGACCTCAATTATCTAGCTGGGGAAATCGACGAGATGGTCTCGGACTTTCAGTTACAACCCGAAAAATACGACAACTTAAGCCTTCAAGAACTGATGCATGTTCACAGCGCTGAAGTTAGTCGAATCCATCAGGAAATTGATGATTTTGAAAATCAGCTCGTTATAGAAAAATCACAACTAAAAAAATAAAAATCGACTAACAAGGTTCATCTCGGGCGTTTGGAATATCTTGCATTGGGTTTTTCGAGCATGGCTAGCTTTCTTGGGTTCATATCGTCGTATCCCAGAAAGTCCTCTGTATTAAAAAAATCTGCAGACCAGCTTAAAGTGTGCGGAGAGTATTTGTAGAAAACAGTCGAGCGTTTCTGATCGACTTCCCAAGGAAGAGTTCCATGGATTAACGCTTCCGTAAATATAATCGCATCTCCTGGTTTTGCCGACACCCGCTCGACACAGTCATTTACTCCCTTACTCAAATCTGCCCAACCATCAGGGAGTCTCATATTGGATTTATGAGAGCCAGGGATACAGGCAAAGCCTCCCTCATTCGCATGAGTATCAAAGAGTTCAAAACTGACTGTGGTCAGACCATTGTAGAGGACACCATTGTCGTAACGATAAAATCCTGCAGTGCCAATCCATCCCCCATGCAACATTCCTCCTTTGAATCCCTTCGCTACATGTGTGTGCACATTGATATGATCTAGTCTAAAAGTCGGCAGCGGATCATCGTGTTTTTCTTGCCGTGCACGATATAAATTAGGATTACCAATCAAGCTTTCGAGAATCGGCGATATATTAGGTAAGTCCAGTATATCTCGCCAAATCGAATCCCAATGAAGGGGCCCCTCTTGCTGAGGCACTGGCGGGAACTGCTCCGTGGATCCGCGTAGGGTCGTTCGGAGTCGTTCGACCTGATTCTGAGTCAGCACGTCAGGCAACACGATAAAGCCAAACACGTCAAACAAATATTTTTGTTCTTCGTCCATACCTCTAAACCTTTTAAATTAATAGCAGCTTGCGGTCCAATCGCTAACAAGCAAAGCAATTCGGGTTTAAAATAAGAACACATCCAACCCTGGATTGACAAACAATTCCATCTAATGAGTTGAGCTCTCAGTGACTTAACATCATTTCTACGTTTTAATGGCTACTCAACAAGGAAGGGGCACTTCTATGGTTCTAGTCAAACGGGAAGATTCGAATGGTATTGCTATTTTGAGCTTGAATCGGCCAGAAGCCCTCAATGCGCTCAGCCCTGCCCTCTTCCTTGAGCTTAGACAGCACGTCGACGAAATCGGTAAGCAAACCGATGATATTGGCTGCGTGGTTCTCCGCGGTGAAGGCAGGTCTTTCTCTGCAGGCAACGATTTAAAGGCCATTCAATCAGGCGAAAAATCACCTTCCAAACACTTTCAAGCCGAAACACTTGATGCCATCGAACGACTGCCGCAGCCGGTGATCGCCTCAGTGCAGGGCCACTGTTATACCGGGTCTTTGGAACTTGCCCTGGCTTGTGACCTGCTCATAGCCGGAGAAAGCGCAAAATTTTCGGATACCCATGGAAAATGGGGACTCTCGCCAACATGGGGTATGAGTCAGAGACTCCCCAGAAGAGTGGGACTTTTAGCTGCAAAGGAAATGATGTTCTCAGGCCGAGTCATCAGCGGTACCGAGGCCGTAAACATGGGCTTGGCAAACCGATGTGTGGCTGACGACTCTCTGTTGGATGAAACCCTCGCTATGGCCAAAAGCTTTCTAGAACACTCCTGGTTTACGCTTCGCTCAGACAAGATGCTGATAAACGGAGGCTTGGACAACACGCTTCGGGAGGGCCTTCTTTGGGAACGAGAAAACAGCCCGGGTAGAGGACCAGACATGGAAGACAGACTCTCGAATTTTGGTAAAAAATAACGC
>CAZYHH010000019.1:0-19621 GCA_964647295.1 uncultured Pseudomonadales bacterium | reverse complement strand
TTGAAACCTTAGAAGAATTAGGTTTCATTGATTATATCTTGCTGGTTTGGGATGTAGTAAACTTTTGCAAGGAGAGCGACATTCCGATTGGTCGCGGTCGTGGTAGCGCGGCAGGAAGTCTTATCTTGTTCCTTATCGGAGCCACTGGTATCGACCCAATTAGGTATGGTTTATATTTCGAGAGATTTATCTCCAAGATTCGGGCAAAAAAACAAGTTGTAGATGGAATCACCTATCTTGATGGCTCCCTGATGTGTGACGTAGATATCGACGTATGCTACTACAAACGCCAAGAAGTTCTTAAATATCTTGAAGAGAAATTTGAAGGAAAAACATCTAAAATCCTGACCCTCAACACTCTTAGCGGCAAGCTCCTAATGAAGGAGTGCGGTAAGATCGTGTCTGCGCGGCCCGAGGGGGAGATGAACCAAGTTACGGCTCTCATACCCAAAACCTACGGCATAGTACAGGATATCGGCGAGGCCTACGATGAAGTAGAAAAATTCAAAGAGTGGTGTGACGAGAATAAAGAGTCCTATGACGTAGCCCTCAAGCTCAGGGGGCTCATTAAAAACAAGGGGGTACATGCCTCGGCAATATCTTTATCCTTTGATAAGATGGAAGACTCTTGCCCGACAGAGCTTTCCTCAGACAAGAGTTCGGTCTCTAGTTACGACATGAATTGGGTGTCCATGTTTAATGTTAAGCTAGATATTTTAGGCTTACGTAGCGCCTCGGTTGTCCACGATGTTTGTAAGCAGGTCGGGATAGAAATGACCGAGATTGACCTAGACGATAATTTTATTTACCAAAACCTGCAAGACCTGAGAACGCCTCACGGCTTATTCCAGATTGAGGCGGACACAAACTATAAAGTATGCAGAAAAGTTATGCCGAAATCTCTCAGCGAGCTAAGCGCGGTACTTGCCCTAGGCAGGCCGGGAGCTATGTCGTTCGTAGATCAATACGCAAGTTACTCAAATACCCAGACTTACGAGGCAATCCATCCATTTTTCGATACAATTCTTAAAGAGACCGGTGGCGTGGCCCTATATCAAGAGCAGTTGATGAAAATGGCGCACGAGATAGGCTTTACGCTTGACGAGGCGGAAATTCTCCGTCGTATCGTAGGCAAAAAGAAGGTGGCAGAGGTAAGAAAATGGAAGAAGAAAATCAAAGACAAAGTAGCAGAGAACAATCTGGAAAAAGAAGTGGGAGATATCCTCTGGAGCGTCCTCGAAGATAGCGCGAATTATTCTTTCAACAAGTCCCACTCTATCGCGTATGCTGCCCTATCTGCTTCCACGATATATCTCAAATTTAAGCACCCGCAGCAGTTCTTCTTGTCGTTGCTAAAAATGACTAGGCATGAGCCAGATCCTACTACAGAAATCTCCAAGATCGAAAAGGAGTTGCAGTATTTTGGCATCAAATTGCTACCCCCTCACATCACAAAGTCGGAGATGGACTTCAGCATTGAGGGTCAAAACATTCGGTTTGGATTACTGTCAATCAAAGGTATTTCGGAAAAGAAGATAGAAAAAATTAACCAATTTAGGGATGAGTATTCCTCTAAATTCGAGATATTCCAAGCGGCGACTGAAGCTAAAATAGACATAGGAACACTCTCCGCCCTTATCCAAGCGGGTGCGCTCGAGGATGGCTTCAAGCAGTCGAGAAGCAAGGTCGTGTTAGAGGCTCAATTATGGAATCTACTAAAAGTGAGGGAGAGAAAATACTCCATCCAGCTTTCAAGTAAATTTGATAATGATCTTATAAAAATAATTAAATATTTAATGGAGTACCAAGATGAGAAGGGCAAAGAGATCATTAAAGAAAGCAGGTATGAGACGATTAAGAAGCACTATAAGCCATATCTTGATATTTATATGTTAAACAGTAAGTCAGAGAGATTTGCTAATTGGTATTATGAGAAAATTTTATTAGGGTATACCTACAATGTCCCACTCAGAGACATTTTCCTAGAGAAGCAACCCGAATTATGCTCTGTTAGGGACGCGTTGGAGGCGGAAATCGGGGAAAGCCTTATATTCGCTGCGTGGGTAGATGATTGTTGGTCTGGCACCTCCAAAGCTAAGGGTACAAAATATCAAAAGCTCATAGTCTCAGACGAAACAGGCATCATGAACACAATGATTTTCTCCAAGAAGATGGAGGAATGCCAATTAATGAATGACGGTCTTGCACAAAAGAAAAACATTGTTATAGTAAGGGGGAGGAAGTTCGAAGACGTGGTTTTCGCAGATGTTATCGGTGTCCAAGATAATAAAGTTTACACAAAACTCTCAGAACTCAAGAAAGTTAAGGCTTGACAATACAGTAAAAGAAAGGCAATATAAGATATGATTCAATTCTACAAACCGAACCCCAAGGTGACAGGAACCGCTTGTTCATTTTGGATTAACAGAGACGGCTCAGTCATGGCCTCTATGATCAAACAAGATTCTTGGAATAGTGACCGCAAGATTGGCTCCTTCGCTAAGAATAAAAACAATCCAACCAAACGAGTGATCACTAAATTAGGTCGCCAAGAAGTGGCGGGGATCATAGATTGTCTGGAAACGAATAGGGAATTCAGCACCTACCACAGCAGCGCTAAACAAGTGTTACAGATGAAGTTTTGCCCCTACATCAGAAACGGTGACCAAATAGGATTTTCCTTTGCGATCAATAAGCAGGACAAGGAAGATTCCACTGCCAAGACGGGCTTTATCATTGGCTTTACATTTCCAGAGGGCAGGCTTCTCCGGCACGACTTAGAACTTTTCTTAGACAAAACAGTAAATGTCAGAGAAGATATTGAGGAAGAACCATCGCCCCCCACCCCGCAACAACCAGTGGTCAAGGTCACAGATTTAGATCGAGAGGGCGTGCTGGAAAACGAAGACGACGACGAACCTTGGTAAAATGAGTGAAAAAATAAAAGTACTTGTCCAAAGCGATTTCTCTTTGGCTAAAACAGGTTTTGCGCGTAACGCCAAGGCCATTTTATCTTACCTATACAGGACAGGTAAATACGATATAGTACATTATTGCTGTGGCGTAAATTATTCTAACCCGCACCTTCAAGCTACCCCTTGGAAATCAATTGGCTGCCTACCAGATAGTCAATTAGAGATGGAAATGTTACAAAAAGACCCAGCCGTCTCAAAACTAGCCAGTTACGGAGCTCACTTTTTAGATAAAGTTATCAAAGATGAAAAGCCAGATGTATATATTGCAGTGCAAGATATTTGGGGGGTAGATTTCGCAATAGATAAACCTTGGTTTTCCGAAATTAACTCTGTTATTTGGACGACTTTAGACTCGTTACCGATTCTTCCGTCTGCAATTTCTAACGCGAAAAAAATAAAAAACTATTGGATATGGAGTAACTTCGCTACCAAGGTTTTTCACAAGGAAGGCCATGAGCACGTAAAAACTTTACATGGGGCGCTTGAAGATGAAGCTTTCCACAAGCTGCCAGACTCTACGAGGTTAGAGCTTAGGAAAAAATTTAATATTCCCAAAGACGCTTATGTAATTGGGTTTGTTTTCAGGAATCAACTCAGGAAATCTGTCCCCAATTTATTACAAGGATATAAACTTTTTAAAGATAGAAACCCAAAAGCCAAAACAAGGCTATTACTTCACACCCATTTTGGTGAGGGCTGGAATATATTGAGACTAGCAAAAGAGCACGGGGTACCTGTAGATGAAATCATATGCACATACGCTTGCCAAAAATGCAGTGCTTACGAAGTCAAAGTTTTTGAAGGGCAAGATAGGCAATGCCCGAATTGCGGGGCGGAAAAGGCCCAAGTTACCGCACAGGTTGGTTGTGGCGTTACAGAGCCCCAGCTTAATGAGGTTTATAATTTGATGGATGTTTATTGCCACCCTTTCACCTCGGGAGGGCAAGAGATTCCGATTCAAGAAGCCAAGTTGACGGAGTTAATCACCCTAGTGACTGACTATAGCTGCGGCGAAGACATGTGCGTGAAAGATGCTGCTTCATTACCCCTAGAGTGGAGTGAATACAGGGAGGCAGGAACAGAATTCATCAAAGCTTCGACTTGCCCCAAGTCTATAGCTAAAAATCTTAAGAAGGTTTTCGCAATGAAGCCTCAAGATAGAGAAAAAATGGGCAAACAGGCCAGAAAATTTACTATAGAAAATTATTCCGTAAAAGTTTTAGGGGAACAAATAGAGAAGTTCTTAGATTCTTGCGAAAAAACCTCCTACGACTTTTCCTGTGCTGTTCTGCAAAAAAACCCTGCAGCAGAAATACCAGACATCCCAAGCGATGGCGACTGGTTGAAATTTATGTACAAAAACATCCTCAAAATGGATGTAGATGAGAATGATGAAGGTCATAAATACTGGACGCAGGAAATTTCGAAGGGAATCAAAAGAAAAGCTATTGAAGAGTACTTCAGGCAAGTCGCGAATAAAGAAAACGAGGGGCAGAAGACTACGAGCCTTAGAGACTTAGTAGACGACACGGGGAACAAGAGGATGCTCTTAGTGCTGAAGGAGTCTATAGGAGACGTTGTTCTCGCCACCGCCCTATTTGAAGATATTAAAAATAGATACCCAGATCACGATTTATACATAGCGACAGACCCCCTATACTTTGAGCTCTTAGAGCCGAATCCTTTCATACACAAAGTCATTCCGTATGCCCCCATGCTTGAGTCAGAGCTTAATGTAATTCACAGGGGGCGCGTTTCCGATAAGCGGGAGGACGAGCAACACGGAGTCTTCGACGTGTATTGTAACCTCCCCATAATGACTCAGAAAGTCTTGAATTACCTAACTAATAATAACCCCTCTTTTGAACTCGTTAATAGATAATGCACATAGTCGAAACATACGCCCTCTGCAGCGGTTCTAAAATAAATAAGCCATTTATTTATACTAAATATACACCCCTGCCCTTTGAAAATTACATAACAATACAGGCCACAGGGAAGGCGCAGTCTAGGGAATATGATTACTGGCAAGAGGTTGTAGACTCCATCAAACCCACTCTAGATAGAGCAGGGGTAGCAATAGTGCAAGTAGGCGGTAAGGAAGAACCCGCACTCGTCGGATCGTTGCCGCTCAACGGGCAAACGGATTTAGGCCAATTAGCTTATGTGATATCTAGAGCCAAGTTGCACCTCGGCGTAGACAGTTGTGGTGTGCATATAGCGTCCGCTTTCGACACGCCTATCGTGGCAATATATGGGAACTCTTCCCCCTCGTGTTGCGGTCCCTTTTTCGGAGATAAAAAAAAGCAGTCATGCATAACCCCCTTCGACTACGAAAACATTTACCCATCTTATTCTAACGTCGAAGAGGATAAGGCTATAAACGCCCTTAAGCCTGAAAAAATTGCCGACGAGACCCTAAGACTGCTGGACCTTAAGAGGGAAGGCTCTTCTTATACAACGGTTATGAGGGGGCCAAATTACCCGCACGGAAATATTCAATGCATACCAGATACCGTAACCAATTTTTCTGATGGGGCGGTCAATAATATGATCATGAGAATGGATCTAGTCTTCAATCAAGATATTTTAGTAAATCAATTACAAAAAAACCAATGCAGCATAGTCACGAGAAAGCCAATTGCTTCTGATATTTTCGACAAGTTGAAAGCCAGAGTGACTGAGGTGGTATATTTACTAGATGAGAATCATGACCCCTCCTTCGTGGAAGCTTTAAAATCTTTTGGTGTAAGCTTCACCCTACTCGCAGAAATGACTGAAAAGGAAATTCAGGCGATCAAAATGTATTACATGGAATTCGGCTTAATATCGCAGAAAAAAACCCCAAACCCGGAAGACATAGAAGCCCTTAAAGCTGTTGGGGCTGAAAACCTTTTTTATAGATCTAAAAAGTTCTTCGTATCCAAGGGGAAAATATTTCCGAGCGTAGCAGCTTGGGAGGAAGACCTCGGAGTAGAGGGCGCAAGGGTCAGAACCTTACCCGTCATAGATAAAGACTCCTTCTGGGCCGAGCTAGAAGATTATTACATTCTTAAAAATAATACTTGATCCAACCGTAAATCCTTTATATAATCAAAAGATGAGCAAAAAAATTGGCTTCAATCGTACTCAGGACGACGACAATCGCCCTAACGAAACTCCCGAGAGAGACGGGTACGGACTTCTACCGGACTCTTTAGCGGAATATGTCTACGATGAAAGCGGCTCGATTGACTGGCGCAAGATGGTGAAGCAACAGTATCTCGTTTCTAATAGGAGTCGGACCTCAGAGACAGACGTGTCAAAGCTGGAGGACAGAGACCTCCTTATTCTCCTCGGAGGCATAAAAGAACTTGCTCAAATTAGGGGTTACACCTCAGTGAACTATCAAGTCTCATGCCCATGCCCAGAATACGTTGTCGCGGTTTGCACAATTAATTGGATTCCCAATTTCGAGACAGGAATGAAAGCTGTTTCATTCTCTGCTATAGGTGACGCTTCTCCCAATAATACAAAAAGTTTTGCGCGACACTTCCTAGGCCCTATAGCTGAAAATAGAGCCTTCGTTCGCTGCGTGAGAAACTTTCTTAAAATCCATATCGTCTCCCAAGAAGAGATGGGGGACGCGAAACTCTTAGATGACTCTGCCGCCCAAGGAGACACAGCGAATCCAAAGGCTCTCCTGTCTAAGTTGATGACCGATAAAAACATAACCTTCGAAAGCGTTAAGGCTAAATTGGTTAAAGAGGGATTTGAGAAAGCAGAAACGATGAGCGGAGTGGAAGACATTCCCGTAGCAAAATGTTTCGCCCTAATAGAAAGAATCAAGAAGGCTAGGAAGAAAAAGGCTTCCTAGTCCTTGGGGTATTCTTCTTTTACAGATATAATAAAATTTTTTAATTCCTCGAGCTTTTCAGTGCGCCCCATAGCTGCTTCGGTAAGCGCCTCAAATTGAGAGTGAAGGGGCCAAAGAGCCATGATTTTACGCCTCCTCTCGTTGATCGTGTTTTCATTTTCAATTTCGTCTTGAAATTCTTGGCTTTCCCAAATTTCTAACAACTCTTCGTAAGTAGGCTTTGGCGTTTCGTTATCTGCCCAATCAAGCCCTTCGTAAGAATTGCCAGACAAAGACCATTTCTTATCTGAATATTTTAATATTAATATATCTGATATGTTCATATCGGCACCTCTGGATTATGTTTCATTTCTCTTATCCAGACGACAGAAGTCGCCTTGTCTCCGAAAATATCCTCGGGCTGTTTCGTAATCGTCCCGTTGCATCTATTAATGTAAACTTTTTGCCCTCTATAGTTATAAAAGGATGGCTTCGCAACACCGACCCGAATTTGATACTCCTGCCTTATGCCAGCGATTTCTGATCGAGCGATATGCCTTAGCCTTAGGGTGTGCATTTGATCTGGCCAACTCACAGACTGACTCCACATTTTCTCGGGAGAGGTTTTATTACCCCTGAATATGGCGCACGCTATATCTGTTAATTCGGTAGCAGTCACGCACAGGTCCACATCTATCAATAAATAAGTGTCAGACTTCAAAGGCTCGACCCAAATAGAGGCGATCTCAACCCCCTCGGTATTCGTCACGTTCCCCCTAGTGTCCATAGTCTCTGTGGTAACAAACTGGCCGCTAAATTCAGTCCAATTCATTTGGACGCTAAGAGCTAATTCGGAAACGAGCGCATGATTTACTCCGGTTAGGAATGTCTCGAGATCTCTTTGAAAAATTCCACCAGCATTACCTCTAACTAAAAAACTATTAATGCCCGGCTCTGCGACGGGCGCAGAGAACGACATGTTACCATCAACCACCACGTCGTCATATATATTGTATAAATCTTTTCTTATTTCATAACAGCATTTAGTATAAGAACTAACGTTGTTTGATATTTCCATTCTAAATCTAGGAAATTTTTCTATATCTGTTTTGGGCAAAGTTCCCGGGACAAGGCCGGTTATAATAAACCCGTCCTTGGCCATACTTGCCTCAACGAAGCTACCCACGAAAGCCGGGTCCGGCACTTTTTGCCACTCCACAACTTGGGTTCTTTGATCGAACTGATCTATGAAATGTACCTCGTCCACGTCCCTTAGCCACGCACCTTGAATTTCAAATGGAGACCCCTCTACCCCCATTTGCGGGGCAAATCCTGAAATAGTCACCGTTTCTTGATATGTAAACGACATATTTTAACTATACTTTCACTACGTAGTTAGGTGTTAACAAATAAAGTTCTCCAGAGTTTCCAGATGAAAGATTACACGGATAAAAATCTATGGAATGTTTCTGATGATAAGAATTAAGTTCGGGATTATCAATAGTTACCCCATAAACCCCGCTTTCATCTTCGCTAAACGAAACGGCATCGACCCTATTTCTCGTATTGTTAAATTCTGATTTAGGAATCGAACATACAGTTCCTACATTGCGGTCTTGGATTCTAATTCCGGTAATATTTAGCATATAATTCCCGCTCAAGCTTACTAAAGTAGACGAGTTCCCCTTGTTCGGATATAAAGAAAAACTGCCAGACGGAGCGACCTCTTTTACCACCGCAGACTCACTGGTAACAGAGTTTAAATATGGAGAAATTTGTAGCTCGTCGAAATTGGCAGCGTTTCTCATAACGTCACGAACCTTTTCGTCCTCATAATTAGATAAAAATAAATTACCGGTTCCAACGAATTGCCTAGTTATTGTCCCCGTTAATATCGTACACCCCCCGGAGAAAAATAACTTAGAATCACCCATCAAAGAAAGGTCGAAAGGCGCAGACAAATTACGGGCCGAAGGTAGTGCTAAAAATGTTTCCTCTTGATTATAAGAAGACAAGTCGAATAAATCTGCCCGAGTAATTATAGCAGCCCTAGGGCGATCCACTCCATTATTGGAATAGTATAAATCAGAAGAGGTTCCAGTTATAAACAATAATGGGTACGCCTGCGAAGCATTTATACCAGTAACTCTATAAGTCGAGCCTATGGTTAAATTCTTCGGCTCATATCCCGATATAGTTGGTAACGGGGTGAAAGTCCCCTCAGATTTAGAAATTTCGCCATCACCAGATATATAAATTGAACCAGCTATTATTTCCCTCGGTACAGTTATTGTCGCGCCCGTATAACTTGACACGCTCGTTTGCAATGGCGGTACGTAAACTACTTCGTTACGATCATCCCCGGTTGGGTAACCCCTGAAGAAAAATTTAGTATCGTTTTCTATTTTCGTGCCATTGATATTAACGCTTTCCCCGTAAATCGCTCGGGCTGGGGAAAAGTTATTTATCCTTGGGTTGCCTATCCTGAATCTTTCAGCAGAGGCGTCTTGCTCGAACACAATATCTGTATCAGACGTGTCAATTATATTGTTTACATTAACTACGGTAAAATATTCATTATCTTTAACTAACTCCGGTAGCTTAAAATAAATACCAGTAGAACCATAATTCGTAAATTTCGAATAATTCGTATTTACCGAGGCGCTCAACGAGCCTTTCTTGGGGATATAAAGTTTCCCGCCGCCTTTCCCAGACAGATGGACATGCGTTACTGAATTTAAAGCCTTGCCAGATATTCTTATAAGGTCGTCTTTCGATCCGGTAATTGGATAGATTGAATTAACCTGTACGGAGGGCCTGTTTATGAGTATGTCTGTAGAACTTAAATCTATAACATTTTTTGAACCATGAGCCCCTTCAAAATCGAGCAGTAAAGATGTATGTGTATCATTATCAAAAAATTTAGTTATATTATTATTGCCGAAACAGCTGACACAATACCTAAAGGAGTCTTTCGACATTCTAACTCCGTCTACGAAACCATTAAAATCTTGATACCCTTCAGAAACTTGCGAAGGATTAGGTATTTTCTTAACCATATATGGCAACTCGGAAATCCAAGAACCCAAGGCACAATATTTAGAATGGTAATCATCAAAATATTCAAAGCTCGACTGAGAATTTTTATTATGGAAAGCTAAAAAGTAGCACCTATTAAAACGCTTCGACTCTTTCGATGTAGAAAAATGGTTGAGCCTGTCTGAATTGGTAAGCCAGCCGATCCAATTATCAGAGGTGTCAGAGGTATCTATGTTAAAAGCTTGCAATAAAGACTGGAGCTCACTTTCTGTGAAGTTTTTAAAGTCTTCCCATGAAGCAATCTCCCAATTAGAACCCAATTCGTTTTTTATATTATTGTTTGCGCTAGTCGAGTCGTCCTGTTCATATCCGTGTTTGTATTTTTTAGTAGTTAGCGCAAAAGTCTCCCCGTTAATTGTTATTGTTTTCGTAACGTTTTCAGGATCAACACTATGGCCAATCATAAGCTTGTCATTCGTTGCCGTCCCGACATTAATATCTCCACTGACCCCAGCGTAGTTATCCATGTCTAGCCATAAATAATGATGATCGCTTTCTCTAGTGGCTGCGACGTGATACCATTGACCTGTGACTAGATCTGCCCTACCAGACACTATAGTCGAAAGCCCATATACGTCCCAAAAAATACCACTAGAAGTACCGTCGTAATATAATCTATAATCATAATTATTATTATCTTCTTTACTAATTAAGATATTTTTCCCTGTCTTGATTTCGTTAAAGTTAAAAAATCCCTCTACGCAATAATCTGAGTCCGCTAAGTTAAAATCATTAGTAATTTCTATCTGCGCGAAATCACCGCTGCCATTCAAGCTTAGGCTTGATGATCCAAATTTTTTATCCCCAGTAGAGATGAATGCGTTACCGTAAAGATTTAAAATATTAGGCATTATTCAGAACATCCTCCCGTCGCGCAAATTTTAATATCATGCAATCCACCTATATCTTCGGGGACAATAAAAGACACCTGATTATCGTTTGGGTTTGTAAAGCTAGGAATTTGTAGGCCATTCAGCGACACACCAGTTACATCTACAAAGTTATTCCCGGAAATGACAACAGAATCCCCCCAAGTAGCTGTACTCGGATCAACACTTAATATTTCCGGAGAGGAAACCACGGCAAAATAACCACCAGTAACTCTATTGACCGCATTTTCCACCTCAATTACGACATCCTTCTGAACGGACGTGAAGGATGGAATCTTAACCACTACCCCCTCACTTGGGTTAACGAACCCGTTAGTTTCTAAGCCACCCACATAGACCCTTAAGTATTCGGGTTCTAGATTTTTATACCCACCAATTAAAACGTATTCATCCGACACAACGTTCCCTATGAAGGGTCTAGTTATAAAATCTTCCGAAGTATAAGTACTTCCCGTGACGTAATGCTCGCCTACGCTATCCCCTGTTACGACCACGCTCTTAGCTTTAATAGAATTCGGTGCGTAATCTCTTATGAAATTTAACTGCCCGAAAACCTCCCCAGAGGGGTAGTCAACAGTCATTTGAAATTTTGCGCTGCCGCTTTCTAGGCCAGATATAGAATTCCCACTATCCACTATATAACTCAAGGACTCAAGGGAGTCGCTCTTTGCTACGCCAAACTTGGCGTGGTGCGCTGCCGAATTCTCACTCCAAGTATAATCAATTACGACATCGTGCCTAAATTTGTGATAACCGGAAGTAGATAGCCCCTGAGAGACAAGGTCTTTAATGGGCAGAATAGTTTTCCCGAAACGATTCTCAATCGAGCCGCCCAAACTAGAACTTATACCTGTGATATTTAAATTCATTATATAGGCCCCGCTGACCCAAAGCCTTTCCAATTCGCAGACTGCTTCATGCTTTTTACTACATTTTTCGTAACCCCGGGCGTTCCGTAAATACCAGTATTTATGGCCGCCCCCAAAGAATCATAACTTATAACATATTTATGACCGTCTATGACTTGGGTTGTGGAGTTTGCAGTTTGGCTAAAAGTATCGAGAGAAGTTCCGTAACTAATTTCACGATTACCTATCGATGGTAAAATTTTAACCTTCTGATTACTTATCGAGCGAGACGCGCTGAGACCGAAAGCTGCTAATTGATTCATTTCTACAGCGATCCAATATTCCCCCGCGTCTAGAGCACCTTCTGTGGGCGTGGAAAATGCCTGAAAACTGTCTAACTCTGCTGTCTCAGGGTTGGCCGTAAAGGTCCCCATGGTAAAGGCTGGGGACACGGAACAATCAATCCCGACACGACCACAAGAATTCGGTGGCTCATCTCCCGTGCACGGACAATATATGTCGGTAGTAAAATTAAACTCTCCCGGCTCCCCAAATACCTCATTCGTAAGTTTAGATTGAGGGGAAAAGTCTCCGTCAATAAACCACGAGAAGTTAGAACCCGGAGAAGCGTAAGAAGACTCGGTTATCTCACCCAGCCCAGAAGCCCCATTGAGAAAGCTTCCTGTCGAGGAAGAGTTTAGAAGTCCCAGAGATAACCCTTTCCCATTTTTGTCAGTCCCTACATTTCTAGAGCCAAATATAATAGGCTGATTTCCATAATAGGAAGAATAAAACCCAGTAATCGTAGCGCTCGCATTAATTACTGGAGCCCCTAAAGCTAAAACGTCAAAGTCTGATTCAGATTTTATGTAATATTGTACCCCGGATTCCACGGAGTCATTCCTAGCGACACTAATCCCCCCGTCGACTAACAAGGCTGGAATTTCTCCGCTTAAATGGGTGTCGCTTATTTTTTCTACGTAGCCCGAGTATATGTTTTTACCATAACTTACAAGGTATTTACCAGATTGATTCCCGGTGTACATTAATTCATCGAAAAAATATTTTCCATAAATATTTATAGAGACACCCGGAATACCACTAGTTGGAGAGAATCCAGTAACTATAACTTGAGGGCTAAAACTATTCACCGCAGTATAACTCAAGCCAGACTGTCCGTGTACCGTTAAATCCCCTCGAGTATCACCCGAAGGCACCGTGGCGGTTATGAAGTAGTTGTTTTGGACGGAGTGAGAGGCCTCTAACCCATTAAAAGTAACTGCAGAGACCCCAGAAAAAGCCAAGCCCGTTATAGAAATCGTATCACCATAGATTCCGCTTGTCGGGTAATAGTCCTGAATTAAGGGCTCCGGAGCAAACTTCTTAGAGCTTATTCCTGTGGCGCTCCTATCGTCAGATATGATTTTTATATAATCCCAAGCGACGCCCTCGGGAACGCGAGCCTTAATCAGGTTGTCATTCGGGACGGAGAAGTTGCTTCCTGCGTTAGAAAATAAAACTCTAGATATTCGAGAGAAATTGCTTCCCGAAATATCTATTACGTCTCCGATTTTTCCAGTAAAATGCATCAACCAACTCCTATGCTATTTGTTACCGTGAAATTTGAGGAGGAAACCCCCACTCCCCCAATACCTATTACTTTTATTGGGCCAGTAATTGCTTCTCTCGGTACGGATGTGGTTATCTGGGTTCTCGCGTCATTCACTTCGAAACTTTCGACCCTAGTATCGAAAAAGAAAACGTCTTTTACCCCATGAAAATTAGAACCGTTAATTGTTACCGACGCGTTAATATTACTCGAGGTGGGGGAGAAAGAACTAATCATGGGGACGCCCCCTACCGCGTCTTGATTGATAGAAAAAGAAGAATATACATTTTGCCCCGCAGCGATAGAAGTGCTTAGGTTAGTTACTTTACCGCTTATAAAAAATGATTCAATTGGGTTTGAATTATTATCTTTAAATGATATTTCCACAGCCGCGTCATTAGCTTCATCGACAGTTTTCCCACTTACGCTATAAGTTTCCATATCGAGGGACTGGGTTCTTGGCCCGTAAGTTGCATTCGTAGGAAGCGAAGACCCGTCACTATAACCGACAGTCACCGAGGAAGAGAAGCTGTATGCGGCAGATATCACCCTGTCCATTTCATTTATGCCTGTAGAGCTAATTGAAGCGTTAGAATAGTCTAGGACATTTGAGACGTCCGAATAATCTACGGAAGGATTAAACTCCCCCTGCAAACTCCCATAAAATTCAATGGTGGCGGAAATTTCTACGGGTTTAAATTGCTCAAAAGAAAAAGAATAACTAGTCAAATACCCACTATTAAAATAAAGACCCCCCACGTTACCCTTTATGGGGGCGTCTTTAACGAAATAATCCTTTACGAAGTCTCTTCCGGATAAAAAATAATTGAGAGTTAATTCGCCCCTTAGCCCTTGGGATGCAAGATACGAATTAGTAGTACGTTCGTCTTCCTTATAAACGCCCGCTACCTCTGGTTGTACGTTTATTTTTGCGTCCGTAACGGATAAAAATTTATCGTCCAAACTTACGCCAACCCTACTTGCACTATAGTAAGCCATTAACCTTTTACCTTAAGCCATATTAGTTTACACCTCTGGCGGCTCAAGCCCTGCATACTTTATTACCTTATCTCTTTCTTCTAAAAATTTATCCCAACGATCTTTTTTAATATCTACCCGAGTTTCCCTAGAGGTCGTCCCGAAGTTACTGTTGTATTGAGTTGTTACGACGTCGGAAGGGGTAAGCTTTACTCCTGCGGCGACTAATTCCCACCACATTAATAGATCTGCATGTGCTTGTAAATTTTCATTCCAAAATAAACCATCGTCAGGTATCAAGGAGGAATGAATTAACGTATTCCAAGGGCCGAAGGTGAGCTTATTTATGGACTCTATAGAGCTCTTGACTTCTCTCTTATTTAATTTTTGGTTAAAATAAATCCAAGAGCCAACAGTTACATTGGAGTTATTGTCCTCAGCCGATTGGTATAATCCATGAACCTTATCTCTTTCTACGAAATCGTCTGCGTCACAAAACAGTATCCCCGGATATCTATGGCAATATGTTTTACTTATTTTAGCTAACGCATTTTTAGCCATGGAAACGTTGGGTTGTTTATCTAGCTTCTCTATCCTAAAAAGATCTGCTGAACATGAATCAGAAAAGCTCTCCATAACCTCTGCTGTTCCGTCTGTACTCCCATCGTCTCCGAATATTAGGCCCCAATCAAGCCCCCTCATAGAGCGCTCTATAGTTGCCATGGAAGACGGCAAGGTCTCTGCTTCATTATTGGCGCAGAGAATGACCAGAAAACCGGCCTTATCCCAGAGCTCGTTATTTTCTCTATAAGAATTTAGCTTCTTGAATTTTTCGATTCGCTGCTCCGTCGTCTCCATAATTAAACCCTTTTGGTCAAATATAATAAAAGAAAATACTCACTTTTATAATCTTTTTTGTGCGGAAACCTGTGTAAATTCAAGGGGGAATAAGGAAAAAGGACATGTCTAATTCAATTTATAACGTACCAACTCACAGCAACTCAGCCAGTCAAGCCTACGAGCTTAACGATATAGTCAAGCATGGTGATTATTATTATTACTGTATTCAGGCTCACCCCGATGCAAGTGCTGCTGGTCGCCCCTCAGAAACCTCGATCTACTGGAACGGTACTACAAATTTCAACTCAGAGACCATACCATACTTTTTCTGGAGGCCCGCGTACAATTATAGTATCAAGCTAGAGCCAAGAAACAGGGTAATTACTTTCGGTGATGGGTACGAACAACGAGCCTCAGACGGAATACAGAACAATTTAATGAGCATAGATCTATCTTTCGACGTTCGAGGGGAGGCTGAAGCAACGGCGATACTCCACTTTTTTCATACCCGAAATGGCTCAGAGGCTTTTGTATTTTACCCCCCGAAACCATATAATGTACCGAAGAAGTTTAGGGCTCCGAATTGGGACATGGGCGTGTCTTTCCAAGACAACTTTTCGATTAGGACGTCATTTATTGAAATCATATAAAGAAGATGGACAAAGAGCAAGCAAAAAATTCAATAAAGAAACTGCACTCCACAGCCTCAGAGCTAGAGAGTTCAGCAATAATTAACCTGTTTGAAATTGATGTATCAGATATTGCAATACAAGAATTACTTTACAAAAATAAAAACTTAATCCCTATCAATGCTGATAAGATTTTTAGATTTCACAATAACCCAAAAATTATAGATAGCTCTATATGGTATAATGATGTTGAATATATCGGCGCGCCCATTAAAATAGACGGGTTTGAATCTAGCTCCAAAGGAACTCTCCCTTCGCCAAAAATGTCGATTACAGCAAAAGAAGAAAGCATTCATAGTTTTCATTTATTAAAGCAATACATTAGGGCCCTAGACAGTATGATTGGGGCGAAAGTCACACGGACGAGAACATTCGCGAAATATTTAGATTCAAAAAATTTTTACAGCACAGGCACAACCCCCCTTAACCCAGACGTCATTATACCCAAAGGTCTAGACCCAGACCCGAACGCTCATTTCCCGCTAGAAATTTATTATATAGAAAGGAAATCTTCGGAGAATAAATTATTCATTGAATTCGAATTATCTTCCGCCCTAGCTCTAGAAGAAGTCAAGTTGCCCGCCAGAATCGTTACTTCAAACGCCTGCACTTGGACCTATAGGGGTGAGGGGTGCTGTTATGAGTATAAAAGTATAGGGTCTTCTGCGGTACATGGAGACGCAAGCCTACCGAACCATGCGCCGCCACTAGCTAATGAAAAAAATGAACTAATAGAAGAGCAGATAAGCGAATACGACCCAGCAGATTGGCGAGGGACCGTGCCCCCTTTGTGGAAAGGTAGTCAGGAGAATGGCGGGTCATACAACAAGGGAACTGCTGTAAGAATTTTAGTGAAAGGCATCAATTATTATTTCGTTGCGAAATCTACCGTCCCACCAGATATCCCTCCTCCGAACGAAAAGTTTTGGATGCCCGACCAGTGTTCAAAAAAAATAACAGGCTGCAAATGGAGGTGGGGCACGTATAGTGCAACAACCACCCATGGAGCAGGCTCACCCCCGACACTTTCTGGTGGGGGAAATCCAAAGTCTGGACACTTACCTTTCGGGGGGTTCCCCGGGGTCACATCTGCGGCAGATTCGTTATGATCTTAAATAAATACATCAAAAGAGAGATTAAAGCGCAAGCCCTAGAGAGCGAGCCCAAAGAATGCTGCGGCTTAGTAATTGACGTTCGCGGCAAGTTAGATATCTTTCCATGCACGAATTCCTCCATAGATAACGAAAAACACTTTAAGATATTGCCCGAAGAGTATATTAAAGCCAGTAGGATCGGGAAAGTAAAAGCTGTATATCATTCTCACTGTAATGACTTAGAAAATTTTTCTGAATTTGATAAACTGAACAGCCAAAACCATAACATAGAGTTCATATTGTATGTCATTAAGAATGATAACTTTCTTTCATATTTACCCAATTGCGAATACAATTCCTATGTGGGTAGGGAGCTTATCTTGGGCAGGCAAGACTGCGGCTCCCTAGTTAGAGATTTTTATAAAAATGAATTAGATATTGAAATTAATGATTACGAAAGGGACGAGAGTTGGTTGGAAAACCCCCGAGACACCTTGGATAAATATTACGAAAAGGAAGGTTTTAAAAAGGTGGAAGACTTAAAACCCTTTGACTGCGTCTTTTTTAAGATGAGAAAGGTGGGCCCCTCATCTCACGTGGGCATATATTTGGGCAACGATTTACTCCTGCACCAAACGGGTGGTGTAAATGGTTATTCAAGGATAGAAGATTATACTCGTTGGCAAAAATTTACCAATTACGTGATAAGGCATAAGGATTTAAAATGAATGACGAATTAGTAGAAATAACTCTCCACGGAGCCTTGGGTGAGGCTGTCGGTGGGAAATGGAATATTTGCGTAAGCAGTATTCCCGAAGCTATGAGGGCTATACAAATAAATTCTCATGGTAAATTATTTCCTTATTTTTTTGAAGCACAAAAAAGAGAAGAGAAATATAAAATCTTAGTCGATAATAAAGAGGTGGACGCTTCCGACATCGACCCCTCCGACTTTGAAAGCGTGTGTCAGTCAGAATTGATGTTGAACAGAAAACTCAAGAGGTTAGACATAGTTCCGGTTATTGAGGGCGGCATAGCGGCTCCGATATTAATGGGCATAGGTTTGATGGGCGCGGGCATGTTAGCTGGCTTACCCCTGTTAATAATGGTGGGCTTGGGGTTAGTAATATCAGGCATGGCTAACTTATTGGCTAAGCCACCGGAATATGAAGAATTTAGAGAATTCACAGATGTGAAAACAAAAGGGTCTTATCTTTTCGCCGGCCCCCAAAACTCAGTAAAAGAGGGCGGCCCTGTTCCGATAGGTTATGGTAGGCTTTTAGTAGGCTCGCAATTGGTAGGCGCCTCTTATAATATTTCTTATGTAACCGCAGAGGATACAACATCTCAAACTAGTAGTTAATTATGGCAGAAGAAGAAGCAGAAGGAATCTTGCACGCGGGCGTTAGGAAAACTTCCGTTAGTACAATCAAGACTGTTGATCTCGTGTGTGAGGGCCCTATATCTGGGCTCGTAACTGAGGACTTCACCTTCCAAGGCACTGCTGGTAAAACTGGTTGGGATTCGGTGACGGTTGGTGCACAGTATAATAAATTAAGGTCTCTATACTTTAATGAAACCCCAGTTTTAAATGTTAATAACCGAGTTAACTTCCAACAGGTTGATGTAGATTCTTGCCCCGGGGAAGCAGACGGAGAAACAATTGCGGACGGCGTAGAACAATCAGTCTCCAAAACTAGAAATATAAGCGAAAGACTAAGGGGCCCGACATTTAATGACGCGGGACTTTTAGTGGGCGACGCAGATGCGTTCGCAAAGTATTATAGAATACTAAATACAAGATGCAATAAAGTAGTAGTCAATTTAAAGCTGGGGGCTTTTTCGAAAACCTCTCAAGAGCCCGGTGAGCAAGGAGATATTCAAGACACGACGGTAAGAATAACGATACAAAAAAGAGCTCTTTATACAGATACCCAAGGAAACATTAAGAGTGCTCCAGCTTTTGAAAATGCGGCAGGAGGAGACATCATAGGCAAGATATCAAGCGCGTATATACAATCTTACCCAATCGACCTTTCCCTACCCGAAGATCAAAATTTCGTTGGCTGGGAAATAAAAGTTTATAGAACCACGGCTGAATCTACTTCTATATATTTAAAAAACCAAACCTTCGTAGACAGTCTAACCGAACATTACGCCGACACTTTTTGTTACCCAAGCGCGGCGATGGTTTCCTCAGAATTCAAGGCGGAATATTTTTCAGATGTACCAAAGAGAGCTTTCGATTGCAGACTCAAAAAGGTTAGGATACCAAGCAACTACAACCACCTTACTAGAACCTATAGTGGGTCATGGGACGGAGTGTTTAAAAAAGATAGCAATGGAAAAATTATAGAAGAATGGACCGATAACCCAGCTTGGTGTTTCTATGACTTACTTACCAACAAAAGGTATGGGCTAGGTAAATACATAGACGAAGACCTGATAGACAAGTGGACACTGTATGATATTTCTAGGTATTGTGACGTACTGGTTGATGACGGCTATGGAAGCTTAGAGCCTAGATTTACTTGTAATTTATTAATCCAGAGCAGAGAAGAAGCTTTCAAGGTCGTAAACGACATGGCTAGTATTTTTAGGGCTATAGCTTTTTACTCTGCGGGCGGAATACATACTATACAAGATTCAGAAAAAAACCCCGTATACAGCTTTACGAATGCAAATGTTAAAGACGGAGACTTTACTTACTCCAATAGCGCGAAGAAAGTTAGGCATACAGTCGCTATGGTAAGATATAATGATA
>CAZYHH010000018.1:0-19851 GCA_964647295.1 uncultured Pseudomonadales bacterium | reverse complement strand
ATTATAAAAGTACTGAACGATGCTACTAACCGGGGTGATCTGAATATGGCCGTCGGCTTGGTCGCTGATAGTCAGGGTATCCTGTTCGATCATGCCTCGGGTTTCAGAGACGACGATAAAAGTCTGCCTATGCAGACGGATTCTATATTTGCGATCGCATCGATGACTAAGTTAATCACAACAGTCTCGGCTCTACAGCTCGTGGATTCTGGTCAAATCAGTTTAGATCAGGGAATTGATGAGTACCTTCCTGAAATACACGGCATCCAGATTCTTGAGGGATTTGATTCTGATGATGAGCCGATTTTTAAGAAGGCTAGTCGATCGCCGACTGTCCGTGAGCTCATCACTCATACGTCGGGCTATGTCTATAGTATCTGGAACGAGACAGCGCTTATGGCGCAAACGAAAGGGGTGACGAGTCCTTTAGGAGGAGGCCGTGAGTCGATCGATGGCCCTCTTTATTTTGAACCGGGTTCAAAGTGGGAGTATGGGGTTGGTATCGATTGGCTTGGCGTCCTGGTCGAGCAAGTCGCTGGCAAGAGGCTGATGGAGTATTTTTCTCAGTATGTCTTTCTTCCCCTTAGGATGGAAGATACGTTCTACGAATATCCTCAAGACAAGATGGATCGCTCAGTTGTGATGAGCGCGAGAATTAAGGGCGAGCTGATTCGTTCTGAGCTTTACCAGCCGCTGCCGGCTGAAGAAGGTAGTATGGGGTTTTATGGAGGAGGAGGGGGACTTTACTCGACGGTTTTTGATTATAGCCGTGTGATGCGTGCGTTGCTGAACGGAGGAATCCTTGATGGGCAGAGAATTCTTTCAGAAGAGTTGGTCGAACAAATGTTTCAAAATCAGATAGGGGAGTTGGATGTATCGACCGGAAAAGCTCATATAACTGCGCTTAGTAACGATTTTGATATGGGATTCGGTTCACAGGCAAAATGGGGGTTGGGTTTTTTAGTTAGTCCGATTGGGACCGAAAATGGTCGTTCTGCGGGAACCGCATCTTGGGCGGGATTGTTTAATTCATATTTCTGGATTGATCGAGAGAAGGACCTCTGTGCGGTTTTTGCTACGCAGGTGCTTCCATTTTACGATGAAAAGGCCGTTGCAACGCTCAAACAGTATGAAAGAGCGGTTTATGGTCTTACCGATTAATCAAAGTACTCAGCCGTTTGTTGGATTTTGTCGTCTATTTGACCACTTAACACTTTTGATATTAGCGAGGGAATCTCTTTGGTGGGACGGGTGAGCGAACTACTAGACATAGGAGGAATTCCGGTCGAATTACGACCGAACAAGCGACGGCGTTCGAGAATCGGCATCAATATCAGCCCCGCGGGTCATGTCGTGCTCGATGTTCCACCAAGCACTCACCAGGATGACGTTTTTGGACTCGTGCGGGAGCACAGACGATGGCTGAGTTATCGGCTTAACAAGGTGCGCGAAGAGACGGCGCATATGGGTCGCATGGGTTTTAAACCAGGAGAGGTGGTTCGTTATCTCGGAGAGTCTTTGTTGTTGGAACATTATTCGGGAGCGGAGACTGTACAGTCTGGCAGAGTATTGAAAACACCGGTAGGAGACGAAGAGACTGTCCGGGATTGCGTCCGACATTGGTATACAAAGCAAGCCCAAATAGTGTTTACGAACGTTTTAGAAGGTTTGGTATATCTTCCGTGGTTGGAGGGTAAAATACCAAAATGGTGCCACCGTTTTATGAAAAGTCAGTGGGGTAGCTGCAGCTCGAGGGGATTGGTCTCGCTCAATACCCACCTTGTCAGGACGCCTATTCGACTTATTGAATATGTTGTGTTGCATGAGTTGTGCCATTTAAAACACCCGAATCATTCGAGGAGATTCCATTCATTGGTTTCGCAGTATATGCCGGACTGGAAAATCAGAAGTAAGGAGCTCGGGCGAAATTTGCCGCTGCTTCTCGATACCTAAATGGCCGTGTCGGCTTATTATTGGATCAATAGAAGTCCGTTCATCTTTAAGAAAGGTAAGTCACGATAAAGGTTGATCCACTATAGCTGATAGACAGGATGCTAGAAGCAACAATCCCTCTAATGGATTTAGGACACATTGATCGCCAGACTCGCAGGAGATTTTTTTGTAGAACTACACGGTGTGCCAAGCTGTGGTTGACGATGAATGTATTGAGTGTTCCTATTAAGCAGATGTAAGGGTAAAGGGTTGTCTATGAAAATACCGAGTTTTTCGCCGACAGATTCTTCCGGTGTAATTGCTGAAGCGTTAGAGGATGCAGGTTGTGTGGTGGTAACTGGTCTGATGGACGAGGCATTCAGAAATAAGATTCGGGAAGAATTATCACCGTATATGGATAAAGTCAGGGTCGAGGAAGATGATCCGACCGAGTTCTATGCGGGACACACGAGAAGGACAAGCGCTTTGGTCGCGCGATCAAGGGCGGTGGGTGACCTTGTTGTTGATGAAATGTCCGAGTCTATGTGTAACAGGTTTCTTTCCCCCAATGGTGAGTTTGGTTATCACCTTCATGTGAGCGCCGCTTTGGAGGTGGGGCCTGGTGCTCGCCGGCAGGTCTTGCATCGAGAAGAGGATTCTTTCACTTTTTTTCCTCATCCACGACCCAACTTGATCGTTGCTAGCATGTGGGCGATCAGCGATTTTCGAGCCGATAATGGTGGCACTTTATTGGTTCCGGGGAGCCATCGATGGCCAGAAGATCGAGAGGCGAGAGACGACGAGATTTGCGAGGCGGAGATGCCGGCCGGCTCGGTTCTTTATTGGCTGGGTGGCTTACTGCATGGGGCTGGCGCCAATATTTCGAAGGATTGGAGGTATGGGATTATTTTAACTTACTCGCTAGGCTGGCTAAGACAAGAGGAAAATCAGTATCTCGATGTACCGCCGCATATAGCGAAGGACCTGCCCCAGAGGGTGCGCGAGCTGATCGGCTATAAAATGTATCGTGGACTTGGATTTTCTATGAACAAGGATGTGGAGCTAGTGCAGGAGTTTTAGTTAATCAGTGTTGCCTGGTGTTTGTTGTTTTACAGCTGGTTCGTGTTTTGTATAAGTAATCAATTTGGTTGTCTTAGAGCTTGTTCTTTGCGAACTTATATTGGTGATCGTGCATCTTTTGAGTCTTTCGCTTGATCTAGGTTGTTGCTAGTAACATCATATAGTCGGAGGGGGTGTTCTAGTCATGATGTTTCATCTTATTTTCAGTACTACCGTTGTCGTTACACTGATTCACTTTTGGGTTACTCGTTCTCAATCTTTTAGTATTGACCGAGTTGTCGAAGTTTGTCTGCTTTACCTTCTGAGTATTCAATGGGGGTTTGGTGCCGCCTTTCTAGCGATCCCGCACATTGTATTTTCGGATCAAGTGGCGGAGTTTATTGGCTGGGCGCCTGGAAGCCCTTTTCAGGTTGAGCTTGGCTTTGTATCGCTTGGGTTGGCGTTGGTTGGTATTTTATGTATCTGGATTCGAGGTTGGTTCTGGTTGGCCCCTGTTATTGCTCAAACTGTGTTTTTGTGGGGGGCAGCTTATGTCCATATACAAGACATCATTGTCCACGATAATCTTTCACCAGGTAATGCCGGTGCTATTGTGTTCTATGACATTGCTGTCCCGATAATGGGTTGCTTGTTGTTTTTTAAGCATTATCGATTTGGTGGGTTGGATCGATCTCAAAAAACCAGCGAGTATTAGTGCGGTAAACTCGATGGTAAGGTCGGTTGCATCAGAGTAGTGCAACGAATTGTTTAGGGAGGGGGTGTATGCGAGCTGCGGTTCTACGAGAGCATGGTGAAATCGAAAACATTCTGATCGAAGAGGATTTCCCGGAACCGGAACTTGAGCCCGGTTGGGCTCGAATTGCCGTAAAAGCGACGTCGTTGAATTTCCATGATCTATTTAGTCGTCGGGGGATGCCAGGAATTAGTCTTCCTTTGCCGTTGGTGGTCGGGTCAGACATTGCTGGAGAGGTAGTAGAGGTGAGCGATGGCGTGGGCGAGGCTTCCGTTGGTGATCGAGTACTGATCGATCCGCTAAATTTTCAGCGAGGGATGATTGGTGAACGATGGAATGGTGGTAGGGCGGAATATTGTGTGGCTGATGCCAGCCAATTGGTCCCGATTCCCGACAACGTTAGTTTTGAAGTTGCCTCCTGTATCCCTTTGGCTTATGCGACTGCTCATAGAATGATGGTAACCAGAGGAGGCGTCCAAGGAGACGATATTGTATTGGTGATGGGTGCCAGCGGTGGAGTTGGCACAGCTTGCGTGCTCCTTGCCAAGCGAGTCGGCGCAACCGTAATCTCTTGCGCTTCGACTCAGGACAAACTGGAGCGCTTAAGTGCTCTGGGTTCTGATCATGGCATCAATTATATGGAACAGGACATGAGAGAGGCCAGCTGGGAGATCGCTGGTAAACCTCGGATCACTGGCCAGGGCGGCGTTGACTTGCTGGTTAATTGTACCGGTGGGGGCTCTTGGGTTGATTCTACACGCTGTATGCGTAAAGGCGGTCGGTTGGTTACCTGTGGTGCGACAGCTGGCTTTGAAGATCAAGTTGACATTCGTTATGTCTGGACATACGAACATTCGTTGCTTGGTTCCAACGGATGGCATCGCAGTGATATTACTACCATGCTCGATTACGCATCCGACAAGTCGTTGTTACCGGTGATCGACAAGGTGATGCCGCTCGAGGAAGTGCATGAGGCAGAGCGTCTTATGGAAGAGCGTGAGGTCTGCGGTAAGATCGTGTTACAACCGTGAGCGAGATGCTAAAAAATCTTGGCGATCCACTAGATGGTGAAAAGTCTCAGGTCGCGCTGATCGATCTATCCGAGGGGGAAGACGTTTATACCTACGCGCAACTGGAGATTCAAATCGAGGCACAAGCCGATGTGCTGGGCATTGATCAAAAAGATCGCATCGGTCTACTGGCTAATAATTCTGCCGCCTTCGTGTCTACTTTTTTTGCGATTATGCGTCGAGGAGGGGTTGCGGTTCCGATAAATACGAAGTTTCCCAGAGATACGCTGGCTCACATCACTCAAGACGCGGAGCTGAGATTCGCGTTTGTGGGGGAGTCGGAGAATGACCAGCTGCCTAACGACTTAGTTCAAAGAAAGCTGAGTCTGCGCCAATCAACGAAGTCATCCATAGGTGTGGTTACGCCCGAATTCGGACAACCTGGCTTAGTTCTGTATACGTCTGGCTCGACGGGTATGCCTAAAGGCGTGCTTTTGTCACACGATAGTCAGTGGGCGATGGTTGATCGACTTAAGCTAGCGATGTCTGGAGTCACAGGTATCATTGCTGCTCCCCTTTATCATATGAATGGGTTGCTTGGTTTGTGGTCTTTGTTCGCGGGTGGTGGCACCGTGGTCCTGATGCCTCGGTTTGAGGCTAGGGCATATTTGCAGGCTGTTCATGATCATCGAGTTAATGTGATTACTGGCGTGCCGACGATGCTTTCTTTGATGCTAAAAGAACAAGACTTACTGAAATCCTTAGACCTTTCTTGTGTTGCTGGTATTTCGGTAGGATCTGCACCGCTGTCCGAGACATTAATCGAACAAGTGCAGGACCTATTCCCGAACGCAAGTATTCGCAATGGTTATGGAACTACCGAAGCTGGTGCAATGATGTTTGGGGCACATCCGGAGGGAATACCTGTACCCAGTCTTTCGCTGGGTTATCCGCAGACTCATGTGGCGGTGCGCCTAGTGGACGGAAACAATAGCGACGAAGGCGTCTTAGAGATCAAAACACCCGCAGCAATGAATGGTTATCTTAATTTGCCCGAAAAAACGGCCGAAAAAATGGACGCTCAAGGCTGGATTACGACCGGCGACATTATGAGGCAAGACGAAAACGGTTTCTTCTATTTCGTTGGACGAGATGATGACATGTTTAACTGTGGTGGCGAAAATATTTATCCTGGTGAAGTAGAACGTATTATGGAGTCAGATCCTAGAGTGGCTGAATCATGTGTCGTGCCGATCGCGGATGAGATTAAAGGGCAGAAGCCGGTGGCCTTTGTGGTTACCGCTGTTGGACATGATTTGACGGAGGAGGCGGTAAAAGATGTCGTGTTGGAAAACGCGCCTGCTTATATGCATCCGCGGCAGGTTTATTTTCTTGAAGAAATGCCGCTTGCTGGCACTAACAAGATTGATCGCAAAGCGCTAACCGCTTTGGCTGCCGAAGGTGCCCCGACCAACGGCTAACAGTTTTTCCTTATCATCTAAAACGTCTACATCAACTATACCAACTAGGCGCCCTACTCGACGCACCGTGGCGATCGCTTGCAAGTCAGTGTTAATTGCCGGGCGGAGATAGTCGGTTCGGAAATTCACGGTGGGCACTCCGTGGCCTAAAATCATGATCAACGCGAAACAGCCGGCGGTATCAATTAGAGAGGCGATGGGCCCGCCATGAAATTGACCAGAGCCCGCCTGCCGCTCAAACTCGGGTTTGAGCGGCATTATCATGGCCAGGGTTTCTGAATCATGGTCTACTGAGGTTATTCTCATTCCGGCATTGAGTATAAAAGGCGAGGCGTCCATATAGGATTGGAGGGTAGTGATATCAAGGTTTCTGGGCACTCTTTACTTCCCTACCTTATCCGGATTTGGCTAGTTTCTGGCGTGCTAGACAAAATAATTTTCCCATGATTACCGGACACCGTTACCGATAGCGATTTCTCTCCTTCGTGGACGGGTATCCCTAAACCGATTTTTTCCAGAATGGCGCTTAGGTTCTGTGCGTCAGGGGTCGCGATAGATAGAGACTCAAATTGCCCCGCGAGAGGATTTGTGTCCTTGGGATTGTCGCATTGTAACCAGTCAATAAAAAATGGCATGCACCCACCAAAAGGGGACCCGGATGGAAATAATAACTCCCACTCTAATAACTTTCCGTCGGAGGTATTTCGTTTTGTGCGATTTGGGCCCACTGTAATTACACCTTGATCCGATAAATTAGAAGCGACGCTAGACAGTTCATCTTCAGCACACCAAGTGACTAGGCCTCCGTCAGAGAGTGTCGAGAGTATTTCTCCGAAGGTGCCTTCTTGAGGTTGATTGGGATCTGGCACGATAATCTCCAAATACGCGCTGCCCAGCGACATCAGTGCATTACGAGTACCTAGACCAACATGCTCTCCACCATAAGCGGCCTCGACTCCAAATGTGTCTCTCGCCCAGGCCATGCCTTCATCGAGCGAGGGGGCTGCGTACATGAAATGATCCACTCGAATAGCCATTACTGACTCCTTTATTTAAATCTGGGTTTTAGCAAGACTGTGACGCGATCTCGTTTCTGTCAAGCGGTAAGCAAACCGTCGTATCAAGATTAAATGTTTTATGCTCTGACAACTAAAGCTTGCCTGGGTATTTGTGGGCTTGTTAGAGACTGATAATGGTGGGGTTGATTTTGTCTTGTTAGCGTAAGTACCATGAGTTTTCAGGGTGGTCGGTGAGAGGGAGCAGCTTCATGAGTAAGATGAACATAAGACCAATAGATGGTAAAGGTTTTGGAGCGATCATCGTCGATGTTGATCTGCCTAAAATTGATGATGAACAGTTTGGTGTGATTAAAGATGCTTTTCTTGAGTATGGGTTTCTGGTGTTTCCGGCTCAACATCTCAGCGACGAAGAAAACATAAAGTTCGGACAACGATTCGGGCAACTCGAATTTGGCAGTCTTCCTTTATCCAACCAAGAACGAAATGAAGATGGTTCTTACGGAAAGGTCATGGATCTTAAATCTCAGATGATGAGAAATTGGTTGGGTAACGAGGCGTGGCACACGGACTCGACTTACATGCCGATCAGCAGCAAGGTGGCGATGCTATCAGCAAAGGCGGTGCCAGAAAGCGGTGGCGAAACAGAGCTCGCTGATGCGAGAGCCGGTTATGCAGCGCTAGGTGAACCCGCCCGGTCGCGCATTGAAAATTTAAGTGCGTATCATTCGGTCGCTTATTCACAAGCAAATGATCTCGGGGATTTCCCAGAGCAGGGTGAAGGGCTTGGAGCGATTTTCCATGGTGAGGCCTATCTTAGGCCCTTGGTGAAAGTGCATCCTGAGACGGGAATTAAGAACTTGTTTATCGGTCGCCACGCCTTTGGCATTCCAGGGATGGCAAGAGAGGAGAGTAAGAAACTTCTGAAAGAGTTGAATGAGTTTGTTGTTTCTGATGAGCGTCGAGTCTATACCCACTCATGGCAAGTGGGAGATCTGTTGGTTTGGGATAATCGAGCGCTCTTGCATCGCGCTAGACCATATGACTATGCGCAACCAAGAGTATTGATTGGAACACGGGTGGCGGGAGATCCAGAGACAGAGCTTGCTTATTATCCAGAAGACAAACGAGCTCGGTCAGGCCGAGAGGCATTATCCGCTGAGTTGGCGCTGTTAAGAGAGGAGGTCTCGGATCGTCGCTATGCGGGTACCACCGCTCGTTCCTTCAATTAAAAATTCGAGTGCTGGTGTCATCAGGTTATAGCTCGGAAATTGGCTGATAGAGTTGACGGATTTTGTGGTGGTATTTAGTCTGACAAATTGACCCACTTGAGCTGTTGCTAGTGTTGATTGATTCGATGACAATCCGGTCTTAACGCCTAAAACGAGAGTAGAAATATGTCTGAAGAAGCAATACCACTGCATTTGCAGGGGAATGGACGGCCAGTCACCGAAGAGTTAACGGTATCGGAACTGAAAGTTACCGGGTCCATCCCGAAGGAGCTGGACGGTCGTTATGTGCGTAATGGTGCGAACCCGATTAGCGGAAGGAGTGCACACCCTTTTCTAGGTGATGGAATGATTCACGCAGTCCGCCTTGGTGGTGGTCATGCCGAGTGGTACCGGAATCGTTACGTGCAAACGCCTTTTGTTACGGATTCGAGCCTCGACAATCTAGATCCTGCTTTGATGATGAATATGGAAGCATCTAAAGCTAATACCCATATCGTTGGCCATGCTGGAAAAATTCTAGCTCTTGAAGAGGGGCATTTCCCCTACGTCCTAGATGGCGATATCAACACTCTCGGTTCGACTAATTTTGGAGGTGTACTCAACGGTTCGTTTACTGCGCACCCAAAAATTTGCCCAGTTACGGGTGAGATGCTGGCATTTGGTTATTCCTTATTTGAACCTTACTTGAGATATCTGCGAGTGTCGGCAACCGGTGATTTGGTCCAGACCGAAAATATTACGGTCGGCGGTCCGACGATGATGCATGACTTTAATGTGACCGAGAATTATGTGGTGTTTATGGATTTGCCCGCTGTGTTCGACATGCAGCTTGCGATGAGCGGTGATATGCCAATTAAGTGGGACGACAATTATCCGGCTCGCCTAGGCGTTATGCCGCGAAAGGGCTCGGATTCCGACGTGAAGTGGTATGACATTAATCCCTGTTACATTTTTCATCCAATGAATTCCTATGAAGAGGGAAGTAAGATTGTTCTCGATGTGGCTCGCTATGAGCACATATGGCGAGACTCGACAATGGATTTCCCGTCTCCGATGTTGTGGCGGATTACGATCGATATTGATTCTGGCACGGTGAACGAGCACCAGATTGACGATATGCCCGCTGAATTTCCGAGGGTGGCGGATTCGATGGTTGGTCTCAAGCATCGCTATGGTTATATGGTGAGTCTGTCAGGCAATGATGATCCTGAAGACTTGATGAGCGCGTCTAGCTCGATACTGAAGTATGACTGCGAAACTGGTCAGCGGAAACAGATTGATCTTGGTGCAGGCTGCATTGGCGGCGAACCGGTTTTCGTGCCTTCTCAGGCTTGCCAGAATGAAGACGACGGTTATCTGATGACCTATGTGTATGATGCGAAAGTCGATTCCAGTCGGTTTGTGATTATGGATGCGGCGACGATGGATAATTCGCCGATTGCCTCGATCGAACTTCCTCGAATACCTAACGGATTTCATGGGAGTTGGATACCCACGTCTGTCGCAAGCTGAGGTTTGTAAAGCAATTGGCGATTTTGGCTAAAATGATGAATGGCTCTATGGAAAATAGTAAATGAAGTGGATCGTAGTCGTATGTTTTAGCGCGCTCTCCGGCTATTTAGCTGCTAATGACCCGCAGTCTTTTATTTACGGTGATCCTCCAGGGTTTCGAGAGTTAACAAAGCCTGCGGAGTCCTCGGCATGGGCATGGTGTTCTGCTACGGCGGATTTTTCTGCTGACTTGTTGAGTAGGCAAGAGGAGAAGGATCCAGTTATCGTCGAACTGACCAACATGGCCCTCGCCTCCGAGAATGCTATTTTTTCCTTGTACTGGTGGGAATACGAAATGCGGCTCTACCGGAAACGAGACTCTTTAAGACATACTGCGGGTGCTCACCAAGAACGCATGGAAGAATTTCGCGAGGTAGCAAAAGAGATGATCGACGAAAGAAGAGATCGGATTTACCAGGCGAGTCGGGGAGACCCTAAAGAGAAAGAGATGCTTAAGCGGCGTATTCGCGAAACGCTGGCTTTGTGTGAAGGTAATGTCGAGAGCATGGAATACTATAGCCAGCTATGGAACGGCTGGATGGCCGCGAACCGCGCTAAACTAAATTTTTAGACGCTTTCTTTTCGCGCTATCTGTTTTCGTTGACCGCTCTCAATTGAGGAGTATATGGTGTGGTCAGCATGGCAGAGATATCCTTCTCCTCCTGTGTTGGCGCTAGTCCTTCTGCCGTTTCAGATGCGAGAAGTCTGAGTTCTTCTTTGTACGTATTGAAAAACTCGCCCATAGCTGCGAGAAAGCGATGGTAGTCTTCATCTGAGAGTACTGTCGGAAGGGTCAAGTAATTTAACTTGGGACTTCCAGCAAGGATGCTGTGCTCTTGCAGCATGTGAAACCAGAATAGCTGTGATGCCTCGAAGACCGATCGTTGGGGGGCTAAATCCAAATGATGCGAGTCTAAGTTTCCGTCAACGCCATGTACCACAGGCCTTCGCTGCCAGATCAAGGTGATCAGACTGCCAGTGCCACAGGCTTGGCAAGGCGCGCCGAGCGATTTAGCCAGTCGATTAATTTCTCCACGAAACCAATCACCTTTTGCGTTGTGTGCTTTACATTGTTCAGGAGTCCACAAGTGTTCAAACACGGCATCTACTGCCGTCATACACAGCGCATTTTGGTTGAAGGTGCCTCCACTGTTGATAGTTTCAGGGTGCAGTGGGTCGTGTCGTTCCATCCACTGTGTGGTTCCGCCGAAACCGCCAAATGGGAAGCCCCCGCCGTAGTATTTACCAAACGTCGTTAGGTCTGGTGTCACACCGGCTAACTCCTGTGCGCCGCCAGGCGACAGTCTAGACGTCATTACCTCATCAAATATCAGAGCGCATCCCGCTTTAGTGCAGGCTTCGCGAATGGTCTGCAAATATCGTGTGGGGGCAACTTGTTTGAGGTACACCATGGGATTGACCATGACGGGTTCCATAATGAACGCAGCAAGATCATCGGCGTTCTCCTCGATGGCCTGTGCTATTAGTTTTGCGTCTCCGTATGGAACGATGATTTTTTCATATGGGGTGTCAAGAGGCCCAGCCATTTTACCGCCATGAATCCATGCGCCATGATAAGCACCGTCGTACATCATGATCTTGTTTTTACTGGTGACTGCTCGAGCCGTGTGAATTGCGTAGGAGTTGGCCTCTGTGCCTGTATTTGAAAATCGGACTAAGTCTATTGAGGGGAAACGGCTGGTAAAAGCTTTTGCAACTTTAGCTTCGAGCAAGTTGGGCGCTCCACCAAGCGCATGGCCATTTTTCATGGCTTTGGACACGGCCTCTTGTACCGGAGTCGGAGAAAAACCAAAAAGGCCTGCTGTGTAGTTCCCAAGGAAATCGGTCAAATGTTGGTCGTCGGCTGTTATAGCTGTGGCCTCGGTCGCATCAACAAAGGTCAAAGGGAATGGAGTGTAGAAGATGGAAGCTCGATTGGTCCCCCCAGCGACCCCGGAAGCTTTGGCGTTTATAAATGCTTCCTCGCTTTTGGGGTTGGCCTTTGTGTATTCAGATATTAGGACACTCGTCGCGTTTCTCAGCGCGGTAAATGCTGGACTAGACGACATACAGATCTCCCCTTATAAGATTTTTGAGCTTTGCCTAGTCTAGACGTTACTCATTAGCGGATTTGAATTCAAGAGGTCTTGATTTGTGATCGGTGGTTTTTAGTTTTGCTTCGACTCGGATGTTAAGTCAGTTTCTTCTTTGACTTTCGCCATGATTTCGTTGATCCCTTTTCATTGAACGGATGAGGTTTTTCTTGGCAGCTACACATCCCTATGATGCTTGTTTTTACGAAACGTTGCCGGTCATATTTAACCCGCCTTCGATATTAGATTGTCCTTGTTAGTCATGGGCTGACTTAATAGTTCGGCTAGGTTATTCATGCGTTCTACGTTAGCTTCGATTGTCTTTCTTTGTCGAACGTGGCCGTAACCTCTGATTAGGTTTGGAATACTTGCTAGGCGTTGAGCTACGTCCAATTTATCTGCATTTAGCTGAGCGATGATGCTTTCAACATCGTTTTCATATTGAGATATTAAAGCTCTGGCGGCTCTGGATTCTGAAGAATTTTTAAATGGGTCTAGTATTGACCCTCTCAGCCAGCGAAACTTTGCCAGTATTTTGAAGGTGAGCATCACCCATCCTCCTACCTCTGCTTTGATGATTTTCTCCGACCCTTCGACTTTTTTGCCAAATGGCCAACCACCTAGGTGAAAAGATAGTTTTAGTTTGCCGTCGAAGGTTTCTCTTAGTGCCTGTTTGAAAATTGGATCTGCATAAAGTCGAGCTACCTCCCATTGGTCCTTATGTGCAAGTACTTTGAAGTAATATTTTGCGACTTCTTCAGTGACCGCTGCATCAGTCGAGAAGTTTGCTTCGCAATCACGAACCCGAGTCACTAGGGAAAAATACTTTTGGGAGAGCTCATGGTTGGTGTGATCTTTAAGGAACTCCATTCGTTTGGTGATTTTTTGGTCAAGCGTCTGACTTACTTCTGAGACTAAAGAGTTGTCCTGAACAAGATCGAAAGCAGACTCGATATCGTGTCTTGCATATCGACCAAGCTCGAACGCAACGCGGTTCATTTCAACGGCAACACCGTTTAGCTCTAAAGCTCGCATGATGGCTTCGTAACTGACCGGGATGCCACCCATCTGCCAGGCCGCGCCCAGTAAAAGTGTATTGGCGTACACGGCATCTCCTAAAACTTTCTCGGCTAACAGGATGCTGTCAAGTTTTAGAAGGTCGTTTTGTATTGCGGCATCGAGGCGGTTGATCAGCATGGTCTCGTCGATATTCCAGTCAGGATCTCGCGAAAAATCTGCTGTGGGTGTCAGGTGGGTGGATACGACGCCTTGGCTTTGACCGGGCACTAGAGTCGCAAGGACTTCGTCACCCGCTGAGACAATTACATCCGCACCAATAAGAGTGTCTGCTTCTCCATTAGCAATGCGGGTGGAAGTCAGTTGATCTGGAGAACCTGAAACCTTTATGTGAGACAGGACTGCGCCATATTTCTGAGCAAGCCCAGTCACATCCAGGTTTGAACTGAATAGGCCGTCAGCGTGTGCTGCCACAGCCAGAGTCTGGCCAATTGTAACGACCCCAGTGCCTCCAATACCGGCTACCAATATTGACCACGAGCCATCTATTTTAGGTAAATCTGGGGCGGGGATGTCCGGCAGGCTGGGAAGGTCGATGGCTTGACCACGGTGTTTAAGCGTTGCGCCTTCGACTGTCACGAAGCTTGGACAAAACCCCTCTACACAGGAAAAATCCTTATTACAGGATGACTGGTTGATTTGCCGTTTTCGGCCAAATTCAGTTTCCAGTGGTTCGATCGCCATACAGTTCGACACAGTTCCACAATCACCGCAGCCTTCACAAACAGTTGGGTGAATGAATACGCGTTTGTCTGGATCGTGCCATTGACCGCGTTTTCTTAAACGACGTCTTTCGGTTGCACAAGGCTGTTCATAGATGATTATTGAAACGTCGTTGTATTCACGAAAGTCCCTTTGTACTACTTCGAGCTGGGTGCGCTCGTGGATGGTCAAAGATTTGGGGAATTCGTGGTCTGAAAATTTTTCGGGTTCATCGCTGACCAGAGCCAACTTACGGACCCCTTCAGCATCGAGTTCAGAGACGATTTGGTCGATAGACAACTCTCCTTCAATGGCCTGCCCACCAGTCATTGAAACAAATCCGTTGACTAACAGTTTATAAGTAATAGGCAATTTTGCGGCTACGGCAGCTCGTATTGCCATGAATCCTGAGTGGAAGTAGGTTCCATCGCCCATGTTGGCAAAGACGTGCCTTTCCTCTGTAAAGGGTTGCTGGCCAATCCACATTGCGCCTTCACCACCCATGTGTGAGATAGTATTGGTCTTCAAGGGGTCAAGCATCATTGCCATACCATGACAACCAATACCAGCAAGGGCTCTGCTGCCTTCGATGACCTGGGTCGATCGACCATGAGGACAACCGGCGCAAAAAGAAGGGCTACGAATAGGAGCCGGATAACCATCAATTGGTTTTTCGGGGAAATTTGGTTGTGAAACGCCACAGTCAGGAGACACTCGAACAGCAGTCTTACTTAGTACCCGCACGATTGTGGATGGATCGATTTCACCGCTATTTGGGAAGGCCTGCTCTCCACGGGTTGTGCTATAGGTTTGACCGCTGAAAAATTTTCCGACTACCTTTGGAGTAATCGCCTCGCCATATAGGATTGAACGGATCTGATCTTCCAGCAAAGGACGCTTCTCTTCGACCACCAGTATGGTGTCGAGGCCGCGCGCGAAATCGCGCACGATAGCATCGTCCAAGGGCCATACCATACCTACCTTTAAAATGCGTAAACCCAAATTACCTAGTTCGGATTCCGCAACACCCATGGCCCTGAGCGCTTGCAGTAGATCTTGGTGGGCTTTCCCTGCAGCGACGATCCCTAGTTTTGCGTTTGCGCTGTTACGGACGATCTGATTGAGATTGTTTTCTCTGGCGTAGACTAAAGCCTCGTCGATTCGCTGCTCATAAAGTACATGTTCCTGCTCGACAAAGGGTGTAAAAGTTTGAATGTTCAACCCTTCACGGGGTTGTGGATTTTCGATTCGCGGTGAGTCTGGGGCAACGTAGAGTGACCCGCCGCCTTCGATGACATCCGTGACTAGTTTCATCCCGCACAAGAGTCCGCTATGTCTACTTAACGCTATTCCATGAAGCCCGTAGTCGAGCACTTCCTGGGCATTTGCGGGTGCCAAGAGAGGGATACCAACCGACAAGAAGTTGAAATCTGAATAGCATGTCAGAGTCGAAGATTTGGCTCCGTGATCATCTCCCACTAATAACAAACTCCCGCCTAGCGGCGAGGTTCCGGCCATGTTCGCGTGTCGCAGCGCATCCATCGAGCGATCCATGCCAGGTGCTTTTCCATACCAAATTGAAAATACGCCATCGACCTTTGCACCGGGGAAAGTGCCCACATACTGAGATCCCCAGGCTGCGGTCGCCGCGATGTCTTCGTTGACCCCGGGTTTAAAGACAACATTATATTTTTCTAGGGCATCCGAAGCGTTCCAGAGTTCCATATCGTACCGGCCGAGAGGAGATCCCCGATAGCCTGAGATGAAACCAGCTGTGTTGAAGTTATTGGCAATGTCCCGAATTCGCTGTTGAATCGGTAAACGCACCAGTGCTTGCATTCCGGTCATGTAGACCCAGCCTTCATCTTGATTGAGCCGGTCATCCAGCAGCATGTTCAGGCGCTTTTCTTCAGACTGCATAGTTTGGCTCATCTTCCGCTCCACTCACTAACACTCCTGTTTAGTATTACCAGAATCGGTTTGTCCTGTCCTCTAAAAAGTGGCCCTATCCGATCACAGTTATTGCCTGACCACCCGCCTTGGATTTTTTGTGGATGTTAAAAACTCGATTTTCTTCTTCCCTCATGATTGGCTTGGCGGTAAGTTGTAAGAAGGTTTCAAAGAAAGAGCGTTTAATGAGTTTACGTCGAATTGGCGCACAATCACCCTTAGACGAAATCTTGACGGGATTGGAAGAGGATGGTGGCTTGATCATTGAGAGTCTTTACCCGACTAAGTTGATTGATTCCATGCGAGATAGCCTCATAGTTGCGTCTGATAACTTCGAGCCGGGCGCCGCAACACAAGGCCTCGGTTCTAGGGGTAATGCATTTGTAGGGAAAAACACCATCCGATTTTCTAGCCTTGGTAAGATTACTCCGGAATTCTTTCAGATGCTGGATAACGAAGTGTTTGGCGCCATAGCCGACGAATTGTTATTACCAAATTGTGGATCTTATTGGGTGAACACTGCTCAGGCGATGTTTATCGGCCCGAATTCAGATGCCCAACCATTGCATCGAGACTGTATGAATTGGGCCCAAATGGTTAGACCGAGCTGGCCACATGGGCCTGAGTTGACCCTTAGCTCAATGATTGCGCTCGAAGCGATTACCGAAGAAATTGGTGCGACCCGAGTGATTCCCGGTAGCCATCGTTGGGATGAACTTGAAAAAGGAGTACACGCCGATCTGACCGTACCTGCGGAAATGGGCCCGGGGGATGCGCTGGTGTACACTGGCAAGTTGGTGCACGGGGGCGGAGCAAATTTGACCGATGACCGGTGGCGAAGAGCGATGCACCTGAGTTTTGTTCTTGGTTGGTTAACACCGGAGGAATCAAGCCCCATCGACTACACCGATGAGGAACTCCTTGGTCAGAGCGAACGGGTCCAACGGGTGCTCGGACATCGTTCTTATCTTTCCGATTCTCCTTCGGCTGGAGGGCTTTGGCTTAGAAACGTCGAGGGCATTTGAAATATCGTGCCGATTCACAACAGTTTGCTTTCCTTAGGGCATTATTCTAAAGGTTAAACCCTCGTAGGTCGGTTCGTAAAGACAGTTCAGATTCTCCCTGATTTAATAAATTTGAGTAAATGGGGAAGATTAGCCTGGTGATTAAGTGCCGCTTGCATGTGGTCGCCTTCAACCGAGAAAAAAGACCAACCATTTCGTTTAGCCATTTGTTCACCTTTTTCACAAATCACGACTTCGTCTCGTCCTTTCCAAAGTAGTACGGGTACGCCTGATTCGGCCACCGCTTTTTCATGGCCAGAAACATCTTCAAGATATTCGTAGGTGTGTTTCATGGCCGGCTTGATTTCGTCAGGCCAATCGAAGTCATATAACTCGATAATACGATCGAACGTGTAATCTTCGCCGCTTTTGAGCCCGCCTGCTTCTTCGTTCGTTCCTGTTTCTGGGCAGTGACCGCCGATCATGAGACTTAGTAGACGATCTGATTGGTACTCAGCCATGCAGCATGCTATCCAACCTCCCATGGAATAACCGATAAAGTGGGCTTTTTCGATGCCTTCTTTGTTCAGCACTGCAACAACGTGTGCAGCCTGTTCCGCTCGTGCGTAAGGTGCTGGGTAATTGGGCTTGTCGCTTTCTCCGTGGCCCAGGCTATCAATGTTAATGCATAGATAGCCTTCTGAAGCTAAGTCCTCGGCGTAAGCGGTGAACGATTCTTTGTTGCTCGTCCAGCCGTGTTGTAGGACGATGGCTTCTCCAGCCTCGGAACCTTGTACTGTATAAGCTATTCTTTGGCTATCATGGTCTGCGAATTTGGTCGGTGTGCTCATCTGGCTAATCTTTTGTTTGGTTTTCTAATTTATGCCACAACTGGCGTGTTTAAGTCATCAGAGCATTTGATGAAATATGATATTTACGTGAGGGGTGGATTTGGTTGATGACTAGCTTAGAATCAAAAACTGGACTAAAGATAATGCTAATGGGAGAGGCTAATGCCGATGGAAATTAAGCCGTTGACTCCGGCTTTCGGGGCCGAGATCACAGGAGTTGATTTGCTGGAGATCTCAGATCAAGAATTCGAGGAGGTTCTCGAGATTTTTGCTAAGTATGGAGTCATTTTCTTTCGTGACCAAGGCAGGCTCAGTGAAGAAGGACATATAACGTTGGCCAGGCGGTTCGGAGAAATTCACGTGCACCCGGCGGCACGCGGAAAAGAGGATGAGTATCCAGGTTTGGTGAAGATGCGTACTCACAAGGAATCGAGGGTTGCGGCAGGGAACCGTTGGCACTCTGATGTTTCGTGCGATGAGCTCCCGCCTCAAGCCAGCATATTGCAATTACATCAAACGCCTAAGCTGGGAGGTGATACGTTATTCGCGAGTCTTTGTGCGGCTTACGAAGGGTTGTCAGATCGCATGAAGGTCCTGCTTGATGGGCTGACCGCTCTACATTCGGGCGAGGAACCCTTTCGACATTTATTTAAGTTTGAGAATCATCAGAAGGGCCAGGGCTGGCCAGAAAACGACCATCCTATTGTCCGCGAACATGTTGAGTCCGGTCGACCGGTACTGTTTGTTGATCGAGAATTCACCAAAAAGATAAATGATTTACCCAAAGATGAAGCTCTAGCGCTGTTGAATTTTTTGTTTGATCATACTGAGCGAGTCGACTTTCAATGTCGTTTTCAATGGACTCAAAACGCGATAGCGATATGGGATAATCGCTGTGTCTTACATCATGCGCTTTGGGATTATTGGCCTGAAGAGAGGGCTGGTTGCAGAGTGACTGTGGTTGGCGAGAAACCGGTAGCTTGGAATTTGGATGTTCATAAAAATACTGAATCAAAGAAGTCGTCTATTCGGCTGACCGCCTAGATTCGCAATGGTTCAGGTAGGTATCGTATTCGTTAGCCCAATAGGCAAAGGTTTTTATAGGTTCCTTCCATCGATCATTTCTACGAAGTTGAGCTTAGGCCAGAAATCCTAGATTTCGTTGATTGAAATTAGTTATATGTGGTGCTACCCAACCTAAGTCTTGATCGGCTATTCCAAACCAACTTGCAAGAGTTGCGGCGTATTGGTCTGCAGACAGCGTGGGAATGAGCCGCCCACCTGAAATATCGTCGATTCCATCAATCTCTAGAATAGGCATCTGTCCGAATATTTGTCTGCCTACCACTGGGTTGCCCATAACAAGTTGATGGGAGCCCCAGCCATGGTCCGTCCCATCTCCGTTGCTAGTTAGTGTCCGACCAAAGTCTGATTGGGTGAATGTAACTACCTGGTCCCCGAGGTTTATTTCTGTCAGAGCGTTTTGGAAAGCGGCCATACATCCGTCAAGATCGCTGAATAAGGCTGGTTGATCTCGATTCTGATTATCGTGGGTATCAAACCCGCCAGTCGTCGCATAAAAAATTTGGCGATGCATCTCGAATTCGTCTTTGACAGCTAATAAACGAGCGATGATGTTTAATTGCCTGCCTAGACGGCTATCTGGGAATGGAGTCTGCAAATCTGGTAATGATGAAAGAGCTTGATTGACACTGGTTTCCAATTCGATTGATCGTTTGTGAACAAATGCAAGAGACCTTGCATGAACGTTTACAAAATCGCCATTGAGTTCGCGAGTGAAACTAGCCAAACGTTCAGCACTGTGATCAAGATTCCCTCGGTAAGCCTGGTATGCGGTAGCTCCATGATTTGATACCGAATAGGGTCTTGTTGAGAGGCCAGTTAGATATGAGCTATTACCGGATGTAGAAATATTGGTTGGTAACGACTGTGATTGAAGATCTGTTTCAAAAATATCGGCTAGCCGGCCAGCCCAACCAGTTTGTTTTTGGCTGACGCCTTTTAATGTCTGCCATTGGCTTTGTTGATCGTTGTGCGAAAACAGTTGGGGAGGTAGGCTAACATCGTTGTTTAGGTAACTGTCTTTGGTGGTTGGCTCAATGAGCGGGCCAACATTAG